>NZ_WUDQ01000011.1:0-51248 GCF_009827695.1 Paenibacillus sp. OT2-17
TCCTGTCGAACTGAATGCAGTGCTACTCAAATGCAAAAACGATCTGGAGGTCAAGGTGGCCGAACAGCAGCAAGAAGCAACAGAGCTGGATTATGAGTTTTTTCACAAGCTGACCCGGTATAAGCAACTGCTGCGTCTTTATTTTAATGAGCTGAACTGTGACGGGGTGAACTTAACCTGCAGGCAGGTTATGCAGGAGCTGGAGAGTTATGGAGCACCAAGTCCACATATGCTAGGCAGGCTGGTGCAGGAGCTTCTTTCCCTGCTGAAAGAGCTAGCAGCGGATAACGGGCTGGATAATTCTACGACAAAGGCAGGATTTCCACTGCCGCAGGATGCCGTGTCCTCTGTAGAACATGCGCTGGAATTCGTATCGTCGTGCTATGTTCAGGAACTGGATCAGCTCATTCGGCAGCGAAAATACAAAAACAAACTGAATTTAGAAGAGGTACGGCGATATATCGACAGTCACTTTGCTGGGCCGATTACACTGGAGCAGTTGGCGAAAAACTTTTTTGTGAGCAAAGAGTATATGAGCAAGGTATTTAAGCAGGAGTATGGTCAAAATGTAACGGACTACATCGTAGAGCGAAGAATGGAAAAGGCGCGGGAATGGCTGGCCAATAAACAGATTTCAATTAAAGCAGTTGCGGAGATGGCAGGATATGAGGATGTGTCTTATTTCTATCGGGTATTTAAAAAGCATTTTGGCATGGCACCCGGTGAAATGAGGAAGGAAGTTTAAAAAAGTCCAATTCAATAAGCTAAGGGTGTCCAATGGCAGAAGTGACCTCCCATCCTATAATGAAAGCGTATACAAAACAAGCAGTACAAAGGAATTTGGCCTTACGAAGTTCGCACAGAGCTGAATAGAGGTTGAAGACCGGCGGCATAGCTGCTTTGAATAACAGCTGATTTGCCGATGGGTAACAGTTATTTTCAAAATAGGGGAGGTCATTTTTCATGAAAGTGTGGAAAGGTGTATTGAGCACGATGCTGGTTGGCACGTTATTGGCCGGGTGTGGAGCGAATTCTTCAGGCAGTGACAGCAGCGGTTCCGGTGGAGACGGCAAAACGGTGAATCTCAAAATGTTTATTGCTCAGCCCCGTTTGAAGGAGCACTACGATAAATACATTAATGCGTTCGTAGCGAAAGAGAAGAAAGATAAAAATATCGACGTTACGGTCCAACTGGAGATGCCGCCTGCTGACAACGCCGCACAAATTTTGAAGACAAGACTCGCATCCAACGATGCGCCGGACGTATTTGCATTGCACGCGGTGAATGAAATTCCTCCGTTTTATAAAGCGGGCTATTTGGAGGATTTGTCCGGTCAGCCTTTTGTTAACAAATTGATGGATAGTGTGAAGCCTTCGGTGACAACCAAAGACGGAAAGGTCGTAGCGGTTCCTTTGGAGACGATCTCATGGGGCTACTTGTACAATAAAAAGATATTTAAGGATTTGGATTTGCAGCCGCCGGGAACGTTGACCGAAATGAAGGCTGTGGTCGAGAAGCTGAAAGCGAATAATGTGAAACCGTTCCTGTTGTCCTACAAGGAATCCTGGATTCCACAGCTGTTTGTGCCACTTACGGCAGGTGCAATGATGAACACACAGAATAAGGATTTTATCGACCGGATGAATCAGGATAAAGGCTCTTTTTCCGAAATGAAGAGCATGTTCGATATTATTGATCTGGTGAATAGCAACGGTACTGATAAGGCGCTAGAAATCGGCGGGGATGATGGATCGGCTGCGTTTGCCTCGGGTAAAGCGGCGATGTGGATTCAAGGGCCGTGGTTTGCGGAAACGATTTTAAAATCGGATCCGAAGATGGATTTTGGGGTAGCACCGCTGCCGATCAATGACGATTCCAATGCGACATTGATTAATTTGTCCACTTCGACTTCGCTGGCTGTATCCTCTACAAGCAAGAATAAGGAGGTTGCGCTCGATTTTGTTAACTATGTGCTGGATGACAAGGATTCTAGCGCGTTCTATGAAGCATTGAAATTTAACCCGATCTCCAAAGTGCATACGTTTAAAAGCTATCCTTGGGTTAATGACGCTACCGAATACGTGAAAGCAGGCAAGTCGTACCAAGATCCATCTATCCCGCAAGCGGTCAAGGACGAGGCAGGCAAATCGCTACAATCCTATTATGCTGGTCAGCTCTCGCAGGATGACGTAATTAAGGCGCTGGATAAGGCATGGAAATCGTATAACAAAGTGAACAAGTAACGGTAACCTACAGAATTACACCGGGAGGGAGAGACTCCATGCCTTTTAAAATCTATAAAAAATACGTCATGTTACTGGCGTTTACAGCCCCGGCGCTGATCTTTTATGCTATCTTCCTGCTCATTCCAACGATCAGCGGCATGTACTACAGCTTTACAGACTGGAACGGATTGAATCCTAATTACAGCTTTATCGGCTTGGGGAACTTTGTGGAATCGTTGAAGGAAGACCCCGATTTTCTCAATTCCCTTTGGTTTACCCTTAAATACGTATTGGTCATGATTGTGCTGCAAAATGTACTGGCACTGGCACTGGCAGTGTTGATTGAGTCGCGTACACGTACCAAAGGATTTTTTCGGACGATATTTTTTATGCCCAATATGATCAGTACCATTATTAGCGCATTTATGTGGACCTTCGTTTTTTCTTCCGTGCTGCCACAGATCGCCGAAAAGACGGCTATCGCCTTTTTGGGCCAATCGTGGCTGGGCGATCCGAAAGTATCTTTCTTCTCAATTATTATCGTGTCGCTCTGGAATGGTGTCGGTTATATGATGATCATCTATCTGGCTGCGCTTCAAGGTGTACCACAAAGCTTGAAGGAGGCTGCTATTATTGACGGGGCGAACGCATTTCAGACATTGCGAAGCGTAACGATGCCAATGATTACTCATGCGATTACGATCTGTTTCTTCCTGACGCTGAATGGTGCCTTCAAAGTGTATGAGGTCGTATACGGACTGACTGGCGGGGGGCCGGGGCGCAGTACACAGGTGATTACGATGAACATTTATGAGGAGGCGTTCTCCAACAACTTCCGTTATGGTTATGCGAGCGCCAAATCCGTTATTTTGTTCGCAATCGTTCTCATTTTCACCCTGATTCAGCTGCGTGTCATGAAGAAGAGGGAGGTGGAGGCATGAGGCTGAAGAAAGCCAATTCCTTGTTGATTACGCTGATTCTGTGCGTGGGCGCAGTCGTGTCCTTCTTCCCAATCTACATGGCGGTAATTAACTCGTTTAAAACACAGGGTGAGATGTTTGCATCCTTTACGGCGCTGCCGACAAAGCTTCACTTTGAAAATTACAGTCAGGCTTTTCATCAGACTCATTTGCTGAACAGCGCTCTTAATTCCACGATTATTTCTTTTATCGGCATTGGTGGCATTGTGATCTGTTCGGCACTGGCAGGCTACAAGCTGTCTCGTACACAGGGGAAACTGAGCAGTGCGATTTTCTTCCTGTTTGTCGCATCGATGCTGGTGCCGTTTCACTCTATTATGATACCGCTTACGCGAATGGCAAAAGATTTGTCCGTTCAGGGCAGTACGTACGGCTTGGCCCTGATCTATATCGGCTTGGGTGTGAATATGGCGATCTTTTTGTATCATGGATTCGTCAAATCCATCCCACGTGAGCTAGAAGAATCCGCGCAAATGGACGGCTGTAATGAGTTCCAAACGTTCTTTCGCATTATATTTCCTTTGCTGCTGCCGATCACAGTTACCATCGCGATTTTGGATTTTCTGTGGATTTGGAACGACTTTTTGCTTCCATTGTTAATGCTGACGGATGTGAACCATTACACCCTGATTCTCTCGACCAATATGCTGTTTGGAGAGTACAACAAGGATTGGTCGCTTATTCTGGCCGCACTTGTGCTGACCTCCATCCCGGTTATCCTGATCTACGCCTTCTTTCAGAAATTCATCATGGAGGGCATTGCGGAGGGAGCGGTTAAGGGATAACTGGAGGCGGCGGGCAGTCAGATGGTATTTCCCATCGCCTTCACAACATAAAGATCAAAGCCTTCCTATAAACAAGGAAGGCTTTTGTTTTGGAACAACTGTACACCCAACTTTCACTTCGAGAAAATGCTGATAATAAGCATTTTGCATAAATCCCAAGAGCGTTTTCAAATCAGTAATATATAGATCGAAACGCTTTAGTTCGTCTATATATTGTACTTACGAGCGTTGGAAATCAATTATGCAAAATACTGATAATAAAAAATAAAAGCGAAATGATGATCAAAAATAGATATATACTAGAAATCCGTTTTCCAATTGTAGCTCCAAACTCCTTAGGATTTTTATATCCAATGATTAAACTGGGAATAAAAAAAATACTGGATAGAAAAATGGTGTAGTGAAACCTAGTATTATCAACACTGTTAGACCAGGCGGGCAATCCTAAAAAGGAAAGCAACTGGTCTCCCAATATGTAATTGCCAAATTCGAAAGAAACAGCCATACCAAGAAGAGATAAAAGCAGTGAAAGCGATCCCCAGCCTATTTTTTTTCTGTTATTTCTCAACAATTCAAAGATAATCAGTAAAATTACAATTGCTTGTATGCTATATGTCAACATGATTGAAAACATAAAGTACCTCCTTGAACACCAGAATCAAATGATAAGATGTCAATTTCGGAAATGAGTATACCATTTTTTGGAATGTTTTCATATGCCTTTCAATACAGCGATCGTATGATCAAATGGAACGCGAAGCGGCCTTAGCCATACAATATTTCATCTGAATGTAAAAGGAGATGATTATGTTGGCTACCTTCTCGGCCGCGCTTCAAGTGAAAAAGCGGATGGCCAAGCGAGTTTTAAAAATGTCCGGTGTCCACGGCATTGGCGTAGGGTACAGGGACCCTGCTCATCCCAAAAGAGGAGCCGCTGTCATTGTGTACACGGACCGTTTAGCGTCGGCCTCTACTGGACTCCTGTCGGCCACCGCATTAGGAAAGAAAACGAACGTTCCAGTCCGAATTGTAAAGACTGGAAAGATCAGAGCCAATGCCACGGACTACAAAGTGCGCATACGCCCGGTCATCGCCGGCTACAGTGTCGGGACGATTGAAGGCTCCGGTTCAACCGGACTCATCGTTGCCCCAACTGGAGCGCCGGCGACACGTTATCTTTTTAGCAATAACCATGTCCTCAATCCCTCCAATACAGACAATCGAGAGGCTACAATTCAGCCAGGCGGAGCCGATGGGGGGACGGTTGCCCAGGATCGTATAGGACGGCTTTATCGTTACGTACGCTTGAATCCCACCGGAACGAACCTGATTGATGCGGCGCTTTCGCTTCCGACCCGTAACAACTTGCTCAATCCGCGTTATGCTACAGTAGGAGCAATTCCGGGTCATGTGACCGCATATCGCATAGGGGAAAGATTGAAGAAGGTAGGGCGTACGACCGGGCGGGTCAATGGCACGGTAGAGTCCGTCTATACGGACCTGCAAATCAATTATGGTGGAGAGTTGGGCTTACTGACCTTCGAAGATCAGACGGTTATTAGAGGTACGACTCCCGTATCACTACCTGGGGATTCCGGCTCTGTATGGCTCAGACAGTCAGATAATTATGCAGCTGCGGTCAACTATGCAGGTACGGCAGATGGTCGCTTATCCATAGCCTTTCCGGTGCAGTGGGCCATGCAGGTATTCAACACACGGGTAGCCCGCCCCAACGGGGCAGGCAGGGTGCTCAGGGTAGATACAGGATCTTCCCCTCGCTCTTATACTAGGCAGCTCACCAGTGAGGAACTGGTTCGCCTAAGACCAAGGACGACACGCATTAGACGGAGCTAAACGCCCTCCAGATGGAAAAGTTGCCGCTGATCGTCCCGGTAAGGCGGTCGCTTTAAATGCTTTCCATAGGGTGGCTCGCTCGGAAGCATCATCTCCCCGGATTTCTCCCCTGATTACAGACTTAACTTAAGAAATCCGGGGGTAGAGCTAATATAAGCAAGAATCATTCACGATACCAATCATTTACGACGCAAATGATTCACAGTACAAATCATTCACAATCTAAAACGTTAACGGCATGAATGAATGCGTAAATGTATTCTAATCTGCTCCTTCGGCATATGAACGGGCTCCCTCATCATGGGCTGTAATGGTGCTGCTTGCCGAGGCCAAGCCCCGGATTTCCTGAGCGGTCAGGGCTCTGTTGTAAATGATCAGTTCATCCACTGCACCGTTCAGATAGGGATCATCAAACTGGGATTTCCCAATATAGTTCCGGTCTGTCAGTCCAAGGCTGGAAGGCTTCAGCGTCATGTTGGTGTTACGCGTCGCCTCTACACCGTCCACATACATCATTCCAGTATTGCCTGACAAAGTCACGGCGACATGCTTCCAAACCCCAGTTGCCAGCTCTGGCGCATTCAACTGTTGTTCCTCTCCGTTCCCCGAGACGGTGATAGCAAAGCGCATGCCAGTTCCCTCGGCCTTGGGTGTCAAAAACATATACCGATCCGTGCCTGCTCCAAAATCAAACAGGCGTGCCCAGCCGTTATGCGTGTTCACCCGTACCCACGCGGCAATCGTAAAGTCATTTATGCTGCTAACGATACCACCGGGCAGGCTAGCATAGGCGTCTGTACCGTTAAAGTACAGGGCATTACCTTTTCGTCCGGCGCCCCACGCGCCTCCACTTACACTGGCCTGCTGTCCATAACCTGACGAATCGGCTGCGGTAGATCCGGCCGTTTCGTCAAATTCATAACGGGCTACAATGTCTCCGGCGGGAGACGGGTTGTCTGTACTCGACTGGATACGGATATCATAGTTGGCTGCCGTACCAATATTCAGTCTGACCGTGGTCGCAGAGCTGTTAGCAGCCGTGACTGACCCGGTTTTTGTGCCGTCTACGAGCACGTCATACGTACCTGCCGCGAGTCCGGTCAAGCTCATAACGGTGGTATGAGTCGTGCCTGGGGTCATATTTTTCAGTGTCAGACGGATGTTGTTCTTGGACTTGGACACGATGGCCAAGCTATATTGATCCCGATTCAGCTCCAAACTCAGCTTTTGGGTGATCAGATGCAGACGTTGGAATACACCGTCCTTTGGAGTAATCGCGTAGCTGTTACTGCTTTCTGTAACGTCACAGCCATAGCCGAACAAGCCGAATATTGGATCTACAGCAACATCCGAGCTTAGGATTTTGATGGCTCCAAACAGTCCCAGATCGGCTTCCCCGGACATGCCGCGCCATCCGTTAAAGAGAGGGCCACCGTCCAGACCGAGTGCGCCGTAATTGCCCTTGCCCGCCTGATATGTCCACGATACCGCCCCGATGTTGGCAGGATCAGAGCTGATCTGTCCCGAGTTAATCGCTCCGATGTTCGCCAGCTTGGCGGCATAGGATAGACGCTGATCCACTTCGGGCTTGGACGAATGCCGACATGTCCAGTCATCCATCACATAGCCGGCCAGTGAGGTGGTGTACTGGAAGTTCCACCAATTCTCTCCGGTGATGGTGACCGGATCGGTGTAATAGTACCAGACAGGCATATGACCGCGTGCAGCACGCGTTTTGGCGTTGATTTTGCTCATCATCGTCGTGTTGTTGTTCATTTTGGCGAGTGTATATACGGCTTCTTCGCCTGTATTGTCATAGTTATACTCAGAGCCATAAGGATAGGTGGTGTTTTTGAAATTGTTGTACTTGGTAGCCATTTTGCCAATCAGGTCGTTAGCCTCGGTGGTCAAGCCTTCTTCCTGAAGCGCTTTAATCATATCAGGTGTAGTTAGCTCACCCATGAGTCCCGTGTTCCAGTTATAAGCAACAGGGCCTTCATACAACGCTTTAAAAATACGATAAGCACGTAGCAAATATGTGTTTTTGCTATTGCGATAGCTGATCAGGTTGGGATACAGCTTGGCAATTTTATACATGCTAAAAAACGTATTATAAATGTGCGGATAGGCATAGCCACGGTACGTTGGTGTCGTGTTAGGCTGCGGCATGAGGAAATCAGGGACCAGATAATCGGTATGATGGCCTTCCATCAAATTCGTCCAGATGGCTACTTCCAAATAATCATCGACTGCCTTGATCTCAGATGCCACGGGCTTCTGAACGTTTTTCTCCGCCAGAAACTGGCCGTGAGTTAGTCCCCAATCATCACCCCAGCCCCAGTAACCAGCAAAGCTGTTGCGTCTAGCCTTGTACTGCATCATCCAGTCATCAAAGACCTTGTCCCTCAGGTCGCCCGGCACGTTCCATTGGGTGCTGTTGACCATGAAGGTAGAGTGACGCTGAAGTGCAGCTTCGACTGGCTCGATGGCATAGAACTGGAGAACGGTTTTTTCGCCGTTACCATAGTTTACAGTAATATTGTTATGTCCCAGTCGTCCCAGTGTAAGTTCATATATTTTATGGTTTGTAGGGGCTGTTTCCAGATAGCTGATGGTCGTTTCAGACGGATATTGCGCTGTGACAGAGGTAATGGATTTGCTGGTATGCAGATCGAATTTGGCCTTGAGATTCGTCGGGAAAATCATGCCCGGAACCACGGTCACATCCACATGTCCCTCACTGTACAGCCTGTCCTTTACGGCCTGCTCGTCCGCTACCTTGTAAAATTTAAAGGCATACGTTTTGCTTTCACCAGGAGCCAGCGACAGACTGGTGCTTCCAAGATAGCCACGGTTGGTGCTCTTGATGACATTGGAATGGATATAGAACACATTCAGTCCTTCGGACCAGCCACCTTGCTCCATAGCCCATGTGCTGCCTGGATGCTCCTCAGTTCTCCAATGGTCCTGATATTCGAGACCAGCACCCGTTGAGGCATCAGGGATCAGCAGTACATACGGTCCGATGCCGCTAGGTCGTCCAGCGGTAATAAAGGAGCTGTTATGGCCTACAAAGGAGTGTGAGAGTACTCTGGTTTCATAAATTTGTTCATTATTGCCGCCGGACCAGTACTCGTTAAACGGAAGCGGCAGTCCCCAATCTCCGATCTCCAGTGTTTGATTAGAGGTGTTCGTTACTTTCATTTGCCAATGCAAATAATCGTTAACCAACGAATAAGTTTCATGTAAAATGAAATTACGTATTCCCTGATTGTTTGATGAATTCTGATAGGCTACCTGGACACTGTTTCCAGAAGAGGTGATCTGGCGCGCATCAGCAGAATTACTTGTCCATGCCCGAGTCCACGCTCCGTTGCCGAGACGATAGGTGAACATCAGTTCACCCAGCCACTGATGATCCGACGTATTCTGTTTAGGTGCGTTGGAGCTGTTCATGACATAGTTGGTATTAAAAGTGTCCCCTACCAGCCGTAAGGAAGAGAGATCGCCGTAATCTCCGACAGAGATGGAGAACACTTGATTAGATAGTTGTACTGCCATGCTATCAACCTCCTAACAAAGGTTCGTGAGCGTGCTCACTACGTTAATATATGTGTGAGAAATACTTTTGCTACCCTATGTATGAGAATTGATAGAAAATAGATTCATATAGATGTCCTAGAGGGCTCTCAATCGTGGAGGTAGAGTTATTATGAAAATTAAAATGGAGTTGCCGAAAATTCCTGTGGACTTGCCCGTACTAAACGAAGAAATGTATTCCTTACGGTCCAAAGGCGAATATAGTATGGGGTCTGTAGAAGATATGATTTTGGATAATGTGGAAGCGGTTAAGGTTTCATTAGAGAAGATGACTTTTAAAAATGTAACGATCATGGAATCGTCATTACCGGAAAGTGAATGGACAGACGTCATTTTTGATAAATGCGATCTGTCTAATGTTAATTTTTCCGGTTCCTTTATCCATCGGGTAGAGTTCAAAAACTGCAAATTGCTTGGAACAGACTTTTCCAGAAGCAGGCTCCAAAACGTTCGTTTTTCGGATTGCTTAGCGGATTATTCGATGTTCCGTTTTGCTAATTTTAAGCAAGTTGGTTTTGAGGATTGTTCTTTAATAAGTGCCGATCTGTATCATTTAACACTACAAAAAACCTTTTTTAACCGTTGCAATCTGGATCAAGCGGTACTATCCGGGTCCAAGCTCAAAGGAATTGATCTGAGCGATTGCGAATTTGATGGGTTACAGGTGGATATAGAAGATTTGAATGGCTGCATCATCTCACCGCATCAGGCTTCATCATTTGTAGGGCTGTTGGGGCTAGTGATTAAATAAGGGAACTCCTCATTGATTTTTAATATGGTCCCAAGCCTGGCGCAGACGGTTAAACCCTTCAACAATTTGTTGCTCCGTTAAATGGGCAAAGATAAAGCAGGCTGATGGAGGTCCCGGTGTCAGTTGGTAATCGGCGGCATCACGCCATGTGACTCCGTAAAACTGTGTTGTCTGCATCAAATGATAATACTGGGCAGGCTCATGCTTCCAGATGGCATAGGCATGTAGTCCACAATCGTTCTGATGCCAGTGAAACAGTTCACTTAACTGCTGTATTTCACGTTGGAACACGTCGTAGCGTGATCTGTATATTCGAGTCATCCGTCGCACATGGCGAACGTAGTCGCCGCGCATCATAAAACGTGCCAGTGCGCGCTGTTCCAAGCGGGCAGGCGGCAGGGGATCGTATAGTCGTTTGGCAGCTGTCAGCGCTTGGGCTAATTCAACGGGCAAGATTGCAAACCCGAGTCGAAGGCTGCTGAACATGCTTTTGGAAAAGGAGCCGACATAGATGACACATTCTGTACGATCCAGTGCTTTTAATGGTTCAATGGGCCGTCCTGCCCAACGGAATTCACTGTCATAATCGTCCTCAATGATCCACGCTCCCTTGGATGCTGCCCATTGCAAAATATGTTGACGGCGTGTTAATGGCAACACTGCACCGGTTGGAAACTGTCGTCCAGGTGTAACAAATAGGAGTTTGGAATCCCAATCCTGTGGGACAATTCCATGTTGGTCCATTTCAGCAGCATGTATCTGTCCGCCTGAGGCAGTAACTGCACGGTAGATGCCGGAATAACAGGGATTCTCCAATACAATTCGATCTTGTTCATGAATAAGCAACTGACTTAATAACGTGATCACTTCCATGGAACCACTGCATAATACGACTTGATCCGGCGTGGCCGTAATTCCGCGTGTTCTGCCAACATGATGGCAAATCGCTTCACGCAGCCATTCATCACCGCTCACTGGTGCAGTCGTCGCGTCAGCCGAGGGCTTTTGCAGATCCTTTCCAGCGGCAGTCATTGCGCTTTTCCATGCGATCTGTGAGTTGCCCTCCAATACAACTTCTCCTGCCTGAAAAGAAATCAAAGGCTGTTGCGCACTGTCTCTATTTGTAGCAGAAGCAGGAGACCGCTGTAAGTTTCGTTCCCTTTCGATCTGCATGATTCGTTGTCCCCAAGCTGATAGAGCAGGGGCTTTTTGTTTTACAACAGGTGAATTCTGGTTCTGCTGGTTGATTAAAGATTTGTCGGGCAGCACCGCTGTCTGTTCCATAACAAAGGTTCCTCTGCCTACTGCCGAATCTATATATCCTTCTGCCAACAACATATCATATGCCTCTTTAACGCTCCCTCGCGAAATTCCATACATCACAGCCAGATCACGAGTGGAAGGCAGACGCGTACCACTGGCAAGGGAGCCATTGAGGATTCCCTCACGAAGAGCATGATACAATGCCAAATATTTTAAATGATACTTTTGAAGCGCACGCTGATAAGCCATCGTAATATCCATACTTTTCTCCTTCGATTGGGCCACTCATTTTCGTTCATATTGGATCTTTTTATGAATCCATTTTCAACATAATCTGAAATGTATCATTGGTCAATAGATGGAAGGAGAGTTCCCTGTGAGAAGAAAAGAATTTACGGTGGCAGAACTAGAGGAAATAGAGCAGTTTCTAAGCGAGGTCAGTTTCGGATTTTTAGGCATGAACAGCGAGGATGGTTTTCCGCGTGTGGTTCCCTTGAATTTCGCTTATGGAAATGGCGTTTTTTATATTCATGGCAGCCGTGCTGGAGAAAAGATGGAACGGATGAAAGAAGATAATCGAGTTACTTTTTCAGCCGCCAAAGAATATGCGCTCATTCCGTCTTATTTTACGGATGAACATATGGCATGTCCGGCGACTTCATTTTTTAAAAGTATTACCGTGCGTGGTCATGCGGAGCATGTAGTGGATCTGGAAGAAAAAGCATCGGCCTTTTCCATTTTTATGAGTAAGCTGCAACCGGAAGGCGGGTATGACACGATTGATGCCAGCGATTCTCGGTATGCTTCACGTTTAAAAGGGGTCGCTCTGATCAAAATTGTACCGGAGGAATGGACTGCCAAGTTTAAATTCGGTCAAAATGTTAAAGATCAGGAACGTCAGCAAATTATCGATGGCTTGCAACAACGGGGGTTGGATGATGATCTGACAA
Organism: Paenibacillus sp. OT2-17; assembly: GCF_009827695.1. Lineage (NCBI taxonomy): Bacteria > Bacillati > Bacillota > Bacilli > Caryophanales > Paenibacillaceae > Paenibacillus > Paenibacillus sp. OT2-17. Next base: position 12,410 of record NZ_WUDQ01000011.1, read on the forward strand.
CGATTGAGATGATGCGCAAATATTGTCCTCATCACTGATATATATCGAAAGTCAGGGTTGTGCAAAATCCTCAAGTATAAATATTTGAATTCGGCTTAATAATTCCTGCTCGCTCACCGTCAGATTGGTTAATTATACCTTGTAGGGAGATGCCCTTGATTTTCCAAAACGTTCAGTCCTTCTGTATTAGGACTTTTGAAGGACAGGTATATATCATCCTCAAGCCCGTTGTTCTTACTGCAAAGGAACTTTATAATACGATAGATTTGTGGCGTAAGGGGGCAAGACCGTGATGAGAGCAGGAGTCAGAAGTCGGGAGAGTCGACGGTTGTTACTGGAAGCGGGGGCTGAAGAGTTTGCTCAGACGGGGTTTTATCAGACAAAGGTAAGTTCGATCGCGGCACGTGCAGGATTGACGCAGCCGGATTTTTATATTCATTTTGAAAGCAAGGAACAGTTATACGAGGAGCTTGTGGAGAGCTTCGGTACTTTGGTGAATGATACGGTACAAAGCATGAAGATAGGCCCAGACCTAAGCGAGGCTGAAATTTTGAGACGGGGACAGGTGTTTCTAGAAGCTATTTTTCGTGTGTTGTCTAATAATCCGGCGATCACTCGTGTCGGTTTTTACCAGGCGACAGACTCGGTGCGTATTAAGGCGGAAATGGCTGAGCATATCAAAAAACATCTGCTGGCGGCGCAACGATGGGGCTCCTGCCGTGAGGAACTGGACCCTGAACTGACAGCAGAATGCGTGATCGGCTTGATTGAACGACTGACGTTAACTAAATTGCTGCCTGGACGTGAAAGTCCGTCTGTGCTTGCCAAGCAGGCACGAAACCTCCTGTATCACGGCATGCTCGGGTCCGAAGAATAACAGGACAGTACAACCCCAACCTAGATTTGGGCGGCAGGCGCGGCATTTGTCCCTATCATGGATGATGGCATAAGCATAAGATGCTCTTGTAAACCATGAAGGGAGGAATCACCATGTCTGGAGTAGGCGCTGGTTATGGAGCTTTTACATCTACAGGAGCGATTCTGGTACTTTTCATTCTGCTCGTTATTATTTCCAAAGCATTTATCATCTAATTCGTAGCTCAAGGATTTAAAATTCGGGAGATTTGCTGGAATCAGTAGGGAGGAGGAATACGAAATGGGTGAAGTAGATAGAGGTTGTGGCGGTTGTAACATGTTCACCTCCACTGGTGTTATTCTGGTTCTCTTCATTTTACTGGTTATCATCACTCGTACTTGTTTCATCTAAAGCTATATTCATGGGCTTGAGCACCGATGCTCGGGTCTATGACCGTACTAGTCAAAATAGGAACCGTCTCCAATTAGAGGCGGTTTTTTTTATATTGAAGTTTACGTTGACGTTAACGTTATAGAGGCGTAGTATTTATATATAATCTTTTTCATAAGGTGGGTGTCATGGTTACGTATAAAATTGATGAGGTCGCCAAACAAAGCGGATTAACCAAGCGAACCATTCGTTATTATGAGGAAATCGGCTTATTGCCCTCTCCGCAGCGCAGTGAAGGAAATATGCGCCTGTATACGCAGGAGGATGTGGACTTACTAAAAAAAATAGTGAGTGCCAAGGAAGTACTTGGATTCTCCTTGCAAGAGCTTCAGCGTTACATGTCCGCAGCGGAAATGCTTAAGGGTCAGCGGGAGGAATATCGCGAGCGAACGGAGCATTTGCAACCGAACGAGCGACGGGCCATGTTGGAGGATATGGAAAGTACATTGAACGAGCAGTTGGAATTAATGGAGGGAAAAATCAACAGCATCCGTATGCTCCAGACTGAGTTGGAGGAGTTACGGGTTAGGGTGCGTGAACGCAAGGTTCTTCTGGATGATGAACTTGATCACGACCCGTCATAACAAGAACATTTACATTCAGATGTGGAGGTAACATCATAATATGAGTTCACAACATGCATTACCTGAAGAGTTAAAAGAACGCTCAGGCTTGCTGTCTCAACCTAAAGCGGTCTGGGCAGTCGCCTTTGCTTGTGTTATTTCATTTATGGGTCTGGGATTGGTCGATCCGATTCTTCCGGCCATTGCTGATCAGCTTCATGCTACGAAAAGCCAAGTGTCATTGCTGTTCACCAGCTATAATCTGGTAACAGGCGTTGCGATGCTGATTACAGGCGTTGTATCTAGTCGATTGGGTGTCAAATGGACACTACTAACCGGGATTTTATTTATTATTGTGTTTGCTGGACTGGGCGGCACAGCCAGTACAGTTGGCGGAATTGTGGGCTACCGGGCAGGCTGGGGTTTGGGGAACGCTTTGTTTATCGCAACAGCGTTGTCTGCGATTGTAGGTCTGTCCACTTCTGGAACAGCTAAAGCAATTATTTTGTATGAAGCGGCATTGGGCCTCGGGATTTCAGTGGGTCCGTTGCTGGGCGGTGAGTTAGGTTCCATTTCCTGGCGCGGTCCGTTTTTCGGTGTAGCCGGACTGATGGTAGTGGGATTTTTGTTCATTACGTTTATGCTGCCTTCCATTCCAAAGCCCAAAAAACGCGGTTCCATTGCCGATCCGTTCAAAGCGCTCAGTTATCCGGCTTTGCTCACGCTCGGTATTGTAGCGTTGTTATATAACTTTGGATTTTTTACGTTGATGGCGTATTCTCCATATGTAATGAATCTGGACGAGCATGGTTTGGGTTATGTGTTTTTTGGCTGGGGAATTATGCTGGCCTTTACCTCGGTGTTTGTAGCACCGAAGATTCAAGCACGCTTGAGCGTGGTATCTTCCATTAGTATCATGCTGACGCTGTTTGCCATTGATTTAGGTGTTATGGCGATCGGGACGGTAGCTGGTTCACCAACGACTGTCATTGTCGCCGTCATTGTGGCTGGTATTTTTCTGGGGATTAACAATACATTGATTACAACTGCTGTTATGCAGGCTGCTCCAGTGGAGCGCTCGACAGCATCTGCGGCCTACAGCTTCATGCGGTTTTTGGGCGGGGCAATTTCGCCGTGGCTTGCAGGGAAGCTGTCAGAGTGGTACTCAGCAGAAACCCCATTTTATTTTGGAGCATTGATGGTACTGATTGGCGTAGCTGTGCTGATCGTACGTCGTCGACATATGCAGGATATTCAGGTGGATGCACACTAAGATCGAACTTCTGAGGAGGAAAAGAGTATGAGCGAATACAAACATATTCTGGTCGCGATTGATGGTTCGGAACATGCTATGAATGCGTTGCAGACAGCCAAAACGTTGTCTAAGCAGCTTCAGGGGAATCCACATCTGACTGTATTACATGTAAACCCAGCTTTATCCATGAATGAGCCCCCGGTTGGGGTTGATGTGGATGAGCGAATCGAAGAGGAAGGTCGTCATATCTTGGAACCAGCATCCGACTATTTGAAGGACGAGGGTATTTCTTACCGTATGCTGGCGGGTCACGGTGATCCGGCGAGTGTCATTTGCGAAAGTGCAAAGCAGGAAAAGACGGATTTGATCATTATGGGAACGCGGGGCAAAGGACTTGTTTCTGAAATGATACTGGGTAGCGTGAGCCATCAGGTGATTCAGCATGCACCTTGTCCGGTGTTGACGGTAAAATAGATGGTAAAAGGAACGTTGATATCAAGAGAAGGAGGAAAAAGCATGCAGCAGCATTTATTTATCGGTGGAGAATGGAAAGCAGCTTCATCGTACACGACGTTGAAATCACCGTATTCCGGGGAAATCATTGCTGAGGTGGCAGAGGCCACAGCAGAGGATGCCAAGGCTGCTATTCAGGCGGCCTCTGATGCACGCTCGGAGATGCGGACCATGCCAGCGCACCAGCGGTCAGCCATTTTGGAGAAGCTGGCTGACCTGCTGGAAGAGCGGCGTGAGGATGCAGCGCGCATCATTGCACGTGAAGCATCCAAACCATGGAAGGCTGCGCTGGCGGAGGTTGACCGGACGGTGCAAACCTACAAGTTCGCAGCTGAAGAAGCCAAACGGATTCACGGGGAAACCATTCCGCTGGATGCCGCACCGGGCGGCGAGGGCCGTATGGCCTACACGCTCAAAGAACCTGTAGGGGTAGTAGGAGCTATCACACCATTTAACTTCCCGATGAATCTGGTTGCTCATAAAGTGGGTCCCGCGCTGGCAGCAGGCAATACGGTCGTATTGAAGCCTGCGGAGCAGACGCCGTTGTCGGCTTACTTGATTGCGGAGCTGCTGGAGCAGGCTGGATTGCCTGCGGGCGCTCTTAACGTGATCAGCGGCGATGGTAAAACCATTGGCGACGTACTTGTCACTGATCCACGCGTCAGCTATATCACTTTTACCGGTAGCCCGGCGGTCGGTACAGAAATTCGCTCCAAGGCTGGCTTGAAGCGGGTCACGCTGGAGCTGGGTTCCAACGCGGCCGTTATTATCGACCGTGATACGGATGTAGACGCGGTCATCGACCGTTGTGTGAGTGGAGCCTTTGCCAATCAGGGGCAGGTATGTATCTCAGTTCAACGTATTTACGTTGTCGATGAACTGTATGATACCTTTGTATCCCGATTTATAGAAGCAACTCAACGTTTAAAAATTGGAGATCCGCTAGAGCCGGACACGGATGTATCCGCGCTTATTTCAGCCAAGGATGTCGAACGTGTCCGTGAATGGCTGGAAGAAGCGGTTCAAGCAGGCGCAAGGATCGCTCTGGGTGGCCAAGCCAAGGGAGGTATTCTGGAGCCGACGGTTTTGCTTAATGTGGACCCGACCTCCAAGGTGTCCTGTCGTGAAGTGTTTGCCCCGCTTGTGCTGATTCATTCTGTTAGCTCTATAGATGAAGCCGTAAACCATGTAAATGATTCGATCTATGGCCTGCAGGCGGGAATTTACACTCGTAATATCACGACCGCGCTGGATGCAGCGGACAAGCTTGAGGTGGGCGGCGTGATGATCAATGACATTCCAAGCTTCCGTGTTGATCATATGCCGTATGGTGGTGTGAAGCAAAGTGGCACGGGACGCGAAGGTGTAAAGTATGCCATGGAAGAAATGCTGGAAACAAAGCTGATCGTTATTAAACGGTAGTAGTTATATAAAAGCCTATCTGATGGACATAGATAATACGTTTTGCGTATGTCTGCTCATTAGATGGGCTTTTTTTTCACCTTTTGCGTGATTGTCAGATGAAAATAAAGTGTTAGACCGTTGGAACTGTTCCACCGTCAATATTATATTCACTTCCTGTAATTGAAGCGGCCCGGTCGGATACCAGAAAAGCAACAAGCTCAGCGACTTCTTCTGGTAGTCCTGGACGACCAATTGGAATTCCTCCCAACGAGTCCATCAGTTGCTTTAATGCACTTTCTCGGTCACCTGTCGTCTCAGCAATCCGATCAATCAAACTTTGTGCTGCCTTCGTTTCGATAAAGCCTGGCGCAACTGTATTAATACGAATGCCTTGAGGTGAAAACTGCTTGGATAACCCTTTGCTGTAAGTAGTTAAAGCTGCTTTGGCCGCAGCATAAGCCAATGTTGCATCATATAGCGGCAAGCGACGTTGAATGGATGAAATATGAATAATAACACCGGAACCCTTTTCCACCATAGCCGGCAGCAGTCCACGGTCTAAACGGACGGCAGCAAACAGATTGGCGTTAAAAGTTTGCTGCCAATGCTCGTCTGTCAAGATAAGAGCTCCCCCAGATGGGGCTGACGAGCCTCCAACATTGTTGACAAGAATATCTACACCGCCTAGGCGCTCAAGAACACTGTTTACTACTTGATCTACACCTTCAGGCGTACTAATATCGGCTGGAATAAACAGGTCTGGATTTTCTAAATTAACTGGAGTCGTTCGAGCCGTAGTTATTACGGTAGCACCTGCAGCCGTAAGTCTCTTAGCAATAGCCTCTCCCATTCCTTTGGTACCGCCTGTGACCAAGGCCCTTTTGCCTTTAAACTCACTTAATATGCTTTCTAATTGAAAACTCATGCGAATAATTCCTCCTAAATTTTACAATGTGGTTGAGGAATACCTCTAGGTATCTCCACTCCGAGAATAGAGTTGGAGTTCAGTTTGATCGGCACTCTGTTCACGTATAAAAACAACATAAGCAGGCATATTCGTTTTCCCTTTCTTATTTTTTAAATTCCTTTATGGAAGTGTAATAATCAGTTCTTTAATTTTATTGTTGTTTACTAGAAATTGATGTTTAAGGAGGAGTGGGTCGGGAAGATTCGATTTATCAAAGTCTCCGTCTACTTTCGCAATTACGACGATGGTATTATTACTGTCATCCATATCCACGATCTCGAAGGTGACATTCGGCTCCAATATTTCTGCTTCACACCATGATTTTATGGCTTCCATACCTTTGATTTCGCGATGATTATCCAAGATCAACGCATCTTTATCGAAAGCGGAAGTAAATACTTCAAGCTGGGATTTGTTCGCTGATGTAAAGTAAGTTTCTACTGCCGGTGGCATGGTTTTATGTGGATTCATTAATCCTTCAACCTCCTATGGTGAGTATGTTGTGAGCGATAACTTCAAACTCATCATAGCAGTAATAATATGACTACATAGTGTCATATTATAGAGGATCATTTAAATTTCTTTTCATCGTTTCTAAATGAGACAATATTCTTGTACGTACTTGTTCGGGGCTAACCTCTATAAGGAGGGGACCAAAGGACAGCAGATAACTGTCCAGCCAATTGCCTACAGGAAATTGTGCCGTGACGGTATAAGAGCCGTCTTCCTTCTGAGTAATTGTTTTCTCGGCAAATTCATCGTATACGCGGTAAGCTCCTTGAGCAGAAATGTGAAGAGTTACTTCAATGGTATGAAGCAAGTCGTTCATCTTTGTATCTGTAGATGCTACGACTGTTCTTGGCTCATAACTAATTTCGGTAACTGCAATCTCTTTCATTCGGCTAATCTTAAATACACGATGACTTTCCGTATTTAAACAGTAACCTTCCACATACCAGGATTTATCTTTAAACAAGAGCTTGGCAGGTTCGACGCTACGATAACTCTGTTCCCCGGCGACGTTATAATAGCGGAACTTTATAACACGGTTTGTGATTATTGCGTTGCGTATAAGAGTGAATAGCTGTCTCTGGCTGTTTTGGCTTCCCCATGGCGAAAAATCTACTTCGATCCAGTTTCCCATGTCTTTTTTAAAAAGCCTACTCAACTTGTTTAGCACTTCTTCTACCTGTGGGATGGTAGCTGTAGCCACACTCTGAAGGGCCATTAAGATATCATCTTGTTCCTGCTCGGACAGTAAAGAGGTGTTAAAGACATAACCCTCCATCAATGATATTCCGCCACCCTTGCCTCTACTGCTGTAGATGGGAATCCCAGCTGCGCTTAAGGCATCTATGTCCCGATAAATCGTTCGTGTGGAAACCTCAAAATGCTCTGCCAATTCATCAGCAGTCACTTTTTTCTTATGGAGTAACATATAAACGATTTCAAAATGTCTGCTTAACGGCATACGCTTCACCTCTCTCAGTAGCATACAACTTATAATATGACATTATAAAGTCATATTAAGTGATTGCTTGACATCACACCATGATGGACATCAATCTGTTTAAAACCAACTGGGGGACTTAATTTACTTTGAACAGCGATAATAACACTGTTTTGGGATCAGACCTTTTTACAATCTTTTATATAAAGTTGAACAAAAAGCACTTGTAAAGTAAAAAGGAATATACTATACTGAGGCCAATCATTAGTAATTGATCAATCACTAACTAAGCAACGGAGGTGATATTCATGAGCAGGATACCGCTAAAGTTTACTCAAACGTATCTTTATCCGAACTATGGATTGAGCATATTCAGTTGATTGAAGGAGTACGTAGTTAAGTGATTGATCAATCACTTATTTTAAAGTAAATGGAGGAGAGAACATGAAGCATCTTATTATTTACGCACATCCATCCGAGGGAAGCTTTAATCATGCAATTTTGACCACAGCAGTCGAGGGGCTAAAGCAAAAAGGACATGATGTGGTTGTTCGTGATCTATATGCAATCAACTTTCAACCTGTGATTAGCAGCAGCGAGGTCATTGAAGGAATCGGAGAAGATGTTGTACGGGAACAGGAATTTTTGCAATGGGCAGAGGTAATCACCTTTATTTATCCTATTTGGTGGACGGGGATGCCAGCCATTATGAAGGGGTATATAGACCGCGTATTCTCTTACGGATTTGCTTATAAATATGTAAATGGAGTGCAGATGGGACTGCTCAAAGGAAAGAAAGCCATTATCCTCAATACGCAAGGAAAATCACATGCGGAATATGCTAGCAATGGCATGGATCAGGCACTTCGCTTGACGTCCGACAAAGGTATATTTGAATACTGTGGGCTTGACGTCATGTATCATCTGTTCTTCGAGTCGGTACCCCAATCCGATGAGGATACACGTAAAGTGTGGCTTCGCCAGATTGCAGACATGGCCAGCAAAGCCTAATGGAAATATGTTTAGGAGCAGAGGATTAAGAATTAGGGGAATCGAAGTAGCCAGTGGCTAATCCAAAAGGCATCGCGTGCATTTGCAGGCGACGCCTTTTTGTTTGGTCCAATATTGAATGTGTTCCAATCGACACTCGCTCATGGCAAACGGCAATTGCTACAATAAGGGTTGGGTATTAGTTTTTCCGATTTTTCCGATTGGCGCTACGAGATCCACCGGAAGGCCACTGTGATCCACCACCTTGACCATGTTGAGGCCACCACTGTGATCCACCACCCTGACCGCCACCTTGACCATGTTGAGGCCACCACTGCGACCCACCGCCCTGACCGCCGCCTTGACCATGTTGAGGCCACCACTGCGACCCACCGCCCTGACCACCGCCTTGACCGTGAGGAGGCCAAGGCGATCCACCGCCTTGATGACCGCCCTGACCACTGCTTTGTCCTGGAATAGAAGGCATACTTGGATAAGGGCCTTGTGCCTGACTGATTTGAGTTACATCAATATATGATTGTGTACCATTAGGATATAGCACTAACATTGATTTGTTAGCGGGATCTACGCTTTTTACAAAAGCAACGATCTGTTGACCATTCACAGTAAATATTCCCCATAAATTAACAAAATTGCTCACTTCAGTAGTGGTCGCGAAATGTGGTTGTAACGGCCCCATCGAACGATGAGAAGAATGTTTAGACAAGGTGTGTATCTCTCCTTTAGATTGAATTTTGTGACATCATATGTGCAAACGTACTTGTTGGAATGGGCAATGTTGCTACAAGATATTTTTTTGGAAAAATTCATTGTCCCAAAAAAGTACAAAAAGGAGCATTTTTGCAACGGTCCCTATTGTTAGCCCGTTAATTAAAAAAGGCAGTCCATCCCTTTTGGACGGCTGCCTTTATTAGAAGTGTGCGGTAGTTTACTATAGAAAAATGAATAAATAAATGAAATGACCTTCTCTAATTAAAGAAGGTCATTTTTTAATTCAGGAACCATTATTAAATGTAGCACAGCCTTCTGCTTATAGGCGTTCTCGCTTGCAAGTCATTCACTGGTTCTTTATACCTAGTGTGGAATTTTCGCATGGACGTTCATGCGTTTTGTCGGTTAGCTATGATGCTGCGTATCACGGTTCAAAAGTAGCTACACATGATGAAATCTCTGGTGTATATCTATGTAGGGTATCAAGCTGTAGTTAGAGCATTTTTTTGAGCTGGGATATACGGGCTTGGGAAACCTCAAGTATTTTGGCATATTCGTGCTGTGCTGCATTGGGGTGTTTTTGCATTAATTCTTTTAGACTTTCGATCATCTGTTGTGTCGATCGCCGCAGACGTTTGGACTCTTTATTAGATCGTTGTGAGTTGGATAAAGCTGACTTGGCTGGTCTTAGGATAGGGCTAAAATGTATTCCCTTTTTTAAACTTTCAATACATTCCCCGCAAATAAAGCTGTCTCTAAAATAAGTTAATTGTTCTGTTGAACCACACATTTTACACGTCACCCCAGTATATTTTCGAAAGGCAAGAATACCAGTTTCCTCATCTGCAAAAATCTCAACAGGATCACCCACATTATAATCCATGGAAATTCGCATTTCTTTGGGGATAACGATACGGCCTAACGCATCTAGGGGACGTGTCATACCTGTACTTTTCAAATGATAACCTCCTTTTTTTATATCCTTATAATACTAAATAGTTATGATAAAAAAGAATAGGCTTAGAGAAGCAATCGCATATATTTAGTAAACTGTTGAAAAGTATACAAGTAATTTCCAAAATATGTTTTATTATTGGAGAAAACGTGTTGAGGAGATTATAAAGAATTTCCGATATATATTCATAAAGAATATTCTAGTTGGCAATGAAATTGTTAGTAACACGGGATAAGGAGCTGTGAATTACATATGAGAATATTTCAGTTTTGGAAGAAGAATAAGAAAGCTGTAGTGGCAATCGATTTGGATACTGCTATTCGGTGTGTACGATTGGACGCAGTATAAGGCGGTGCGGATACTAACTCGATTAGCACGTGAAGGTCTTCAGACCGACCAGATTGTGGACGATATTATCAGCCATGTCGACGATTTTCGTTATGAGGCACAGATGCCCACGTTCTATTTTCTGTCTGGACTGACGGGCAATAAGAAGGTTGCTTCGCTGCTGCAAAGGCATTTCCTTGAGAATCTGGAATACGATCCGATTGATGCCTTTGATATTTTCGAGAATTTGTACCGTTGTTCGCCGGATGTTGCCATGAGGCATGCCGATTTTCTCAAAGCAATTGCCCGTGGTGAAGGGTTAGAAGGCCGTTCTCCCTTGCTGGATGGAGCTATAGGGACTACCGATGAGAATGGCAAGCAAGAGTACCACTGGCCCGACGATGAACCTGTCGAGGAGCATCACCAATTACGAGCTGCCATATTTTATTATCGACTGCACCCTCTGGATGAGGAGGTTAATCGGCTGTTGGATCATTGGGAAGTGAACCATCCGGAGGAGAATGTTAGGAGTTATATTGGGAAATTGAGAGAAGAAGGACAGGGAGAGGGCTAGCTTTTCTGCTAGACGAATATAGGAATCTTAATTTTGCACTCTTTACTATGAAAACTTATACTAATCGTTAAAGCTGACTTGAAGAGAAAATAAAAGAATAAGGAGTGGAATTAACCATGTACTCCATTAAAGAAGTTCAAATCAAGAGCGGATTGCCCGCATCCACCCTTCGTTATTATGAAAAAGAAGGCATATTACCTGATGTCGGTCGGGATGAAGGTGGAAGAAGGGTATATACCGAAAAACAAATCGATTGGATTAGATTCCTTATGGCTATGAAAGATACAGGGATGACTATTGAAGAAATTAAGGCATACCTTGAGCTAAATGTAAAAGGAGAAGCTACAATCCAAGAGAGAAGAGATTTTCTTGTAGCCCACAAAAAGAAAGTGGAAGCACATGTGGCACAAACGCAGCACAATTTGGAGAAAATTATTCAAAAGATAGCTTTTTATGATCATGTGGTTATGGGGAAAAGCCTCTCTTAACTAAGCAATTGCTGCAAAGGTAAAAAAGCCAAAGCCGCCTGCTTACATAGTAAACGGCTTTGGAGGTAGCGGGGTACTATATATTTCTAGTAACCTCATAGGCGTCCCAGACAGCATACATAATATTTTGTACTTGCTTGGCATCGCCGATTAAGTAGGACTCGGAAACCTCATTTTGGATGTCTTCATAAAGCGATTGCTGAGGAGTATATCCTACAGCCAGAATCGCTGAATCTGCGTTTAGAATCGTTTCTTCACCATCTTTATTTTGAAGAACGAATTCTTGATCGTTGGCATCGACAATTTTGGCGTTGGTCAGGAGATGGATATCCTTGTATGCAACAAGGTCACGCAGCATATCTTCATTTGCATGGCACAGGGGGCCGCCGACGGTTAAAATATCTTCTTGCATTTCCACCAGCGTTACTTTTTTACCTTGATCAGCAAGCCAAAGTGCAGTTTCGCATCCCACAAGCCCACCTCCGACAATTACGGTGGAAGCACCGGGATCTTTTTTCCCAAGCAAAACTTCTTCTGCGGAATACACCTTAGTAGATGTACCAATGGAGAAGGTTTTGGGAGAGGAGCCGGTAGCAAAAATAACAACATCTGCTGCATATTCATTTACGGTAGTCCGATTAACCTCGGTATTCAATTGGACGTCAACTTTTAAATCCTTTAGCTCCCCTTCATACCAGGTCGCAAGTAAATGATCGTCTTCTTTGAAGTCTGGAATTCCACCCGGGATCAGATTACCTCCCAATCGGTTATTTTTATCGAATAAGGTAACGTGGTGTCCGCGAATAGCAGCTACACGGGCAGCTTCACATCCTGCGGGTCCTCCACCGATCACCAAGACTTTTTTGGACTGATCTGCTTTTCCGAGTGCATAGTCTTTTTCTCTGCCGCAAGCCGGATTAACGGCACATGAAATCGTTGCAAAAGATGCCAATCGACCCATGCAGCCCTCCTGGCAGGAGAGGCAAGGACGAATCTTTTCTATTTTCCCGGCCTTGATTTTGTTGGGGATGTCAGCATCAGCCAACAATGGCCGACCCAGTGCAATCATATCGGTTTTTCCTTCACGTATAGCCTTGCTGGCCAAGTCTGGATTATCCAATCTGCCAGCAGTAATGACAGGTACCTTTAGAATGGTTTTTAAAATTTTGTTATAAGGAAGATAGAGTCCTTTTTCCTGATACATTGGTGGATGTGCCCAATACCATGAATCGTACGAACCAACATCACCATTAAAAGCATCATATCCAGCTTCCTCTAATATTTTGGCCGCTTCAATTCCTTCTTCAATATCCCGTCCCTGTTCCTGAAACTCTTCGCCTGGCAATCCACCCTGACGCCAATCTTTAATAAAGCTTTTGATGCTGTATCGAAGAGATACCGGGAAATCCTGTCCACATTCGGCTTTGATGGCTTGGACGATCTCTATGGCAAATCTTAAGCGGTTTCTCAGATTTCCGCCGTATTGGTCTTTCCGATGGTTAAAGAAAGAAATCGCAAATTGATCCAGTAAATAGCCTTCATGAACCGCATGGATTTCAATACCGTCAAAGCCTGCCTTTTTGGCAATAGCCGCAGATTCCGCAAATTTTCTGACGTAGGTGTGAATTTCATCGATAGTTAGCTCACGACAGATTACATCGGGAAGCCAGCGATGAGGGATAGGAGAGGGAGCGACAGCCGTTTTACCTACAATTGAAGGGATGCTTACCCGTCCAAAGCCTGCGGATAATTGTAGAAATATTTTTGTGCCGTATGCATGAATCCGCTGCAGCTCGTGGGGTTATGTACAACTGGTGTCTTCATGATGGCGACTCGAATTTAATTGTAAATATGCGTGAATATATGAGTCGTCTGATCACGATCTTTAAACAAAAGAATTGATTGTATCCTTGTCACAGGGACGGTTCATCACACGCTTAACGGGTAAAATTGTAGTACCAAGGTGGGCAAGTGGGGTGTTGACTCTCACGCCACGTGAGACACTAGACTGTCAAGCAAGGGAGGTGAAGCGGAATGGCCTATACGGTAAAGGAAGTATCTAATCTGTCGGGAATCAGCGTACGAACTTTGCATTATTATGATGAAATCGGATTGCTGAAACCGCATCATATTGGAAATAATGGATATCGCTATTACGAACATGAACAACTTTTGAGGCTTCAGCAAATCATGGTGTACAGGGAACTGGATTTGCCTTTATCTGAAATTGGAAAGGTGCTGGAGCAAACCAAGGAACAAAAAGCTGAGGTTTTACAGGAGCATCAAGCCAAGGTCGAGGCCAAAGTCTTCCGCTTGCATACTCTCCTACAGACCATCGACGAAACGGTGGCTCATTTGAAAGGGGAACAAGCAATGAAACCAGAGCACATGTACCAAGGGTTTAACCCGGAAAAGCAGGAAATGTACGAACGTGATTTGACAGACCGTTATGGTCAAGAGGCTCAGGAAACAATTCAGGAAAGCAAGACGGCGACAAAGAACTGGAGCAAAGAGGATTATTTGGATTCACAGGCAGAGGCTGATCAGATTCATCGGCAGCTGGCTGAAGCCATGAATAAAGGATTGAAGCATAATAGTGAAGAAGTACAGGCGCTGATCCGCCGTCATCTTCAATGGGTAAGCCGATTCTATACTCCTACAGCAGAAATTTATAGCGGGCTGGGAGACTTGTATGTGGAGCATGAGGATTTCAGTAAAATGTATGAAGGCTATCGCCCCGGACTAGCTGAGTATTTGCGAGACGGGATGAAGGTTCTAGCCAAACGGGAATTAAATTAACAAAGTTTGGAAGAAGGGCTGTAAAAGGTCTGAAAAAGAGGTGAACAACAAGCCAATTCCGATGGCCTGCTGTTCACCCTTTTTGTGTGTAGAGCAGTTTACATGCTGCTTTGTGTCGCTCTCATGCCTTGCTGGCTGTTGTTTCCGTACTGCTGCATGCCACTACCGCTTACATAATGCTGTCCAGTCGTCCCCATGTGTTGCGGGAAGCTGTGATTCATGTGGCTTCCTGCATTATAGGAGGATGGTTGCATACTGCGTGAGGCGTAGCTATCGCCAAATCCGGGCTGAGTCATTTGACTGCTGGAACGGATGGAGTTTTCCAACTGACTACACAGTTGAATAACTTGCTGGTACTGCTGCATAGCCTGCTGGTGATGCTGAATTGCAGTTTGGATCATTTGAGCTGCACTTCGTTCACGTTGCACCAGGCTTTCAAGACTGGATGCATTTTGTTGTTCCTGTTGCAGCAACTGCTGATACATGGCAGTTCCTTGCTGTGTTTGTTGTACCAATTGCTGCATGATTTGTTCACATTGATGAAGTTGTTGTTGTGGAGCCATGTTGTTGTACATGAATCATCAATCTCCTTCGCCGCATAATTTTGGGTTTCAGACCCTCATTTATTGTGGCGAAGGGAGACCATATATATGCACAATTTTGGTTACAAGCTAGACACCAGAATAGCCGTAAATTCCTCTAGGAATACACGATCTTCGTGATCAAAGCGGCCTTTTAGCGGGCTGTCAATGTCCAGCACTCCAATCAGTTCCCCATTCTTGACAAGGGGAATAACAATTTCACTATTGGAAGCAGCGTCACAGGCAATATGTCCTGGAAACGCATGCACATCATCTACAACAAGTGTTCGTTGTTCAGCTGCTGCGGTACCGCATACGCCACGTCCCAATGGAATCCGTATACATGCAGGTAAGCCCTGGAAAGGACCAAGTACAAGCTCAGTGCCATCATAAAGATAGAAACCGCTCCAATTAATATCTGGAAGGAAATGACCAAGTAGTGCTGAAGCATTCGCCAGATTGGCAATGGTATTGGATTCATCATGAATAAGTGCCCGGAGTTGTCCGAGAACCGATTCGAATTGTTCATGACGTGTGCCCTCGTAAGGTATAGTTTGAAACATGTAGAGTTCACGCTCCTAACATTAAATTTTTACATCAACTGTTGTATATATCGTCAAAAATAGGTAATTATGCAATTCGCTTTTACCATTGGTTAATTAATTTAAGATATAACGATTGTATATATTCAGTCAAGTGAAAAATCACTCTGTAACCTTTTGGTATCTCCATACTCTAACCTCTGTACAGAACCATTTTGGGAAGGGGATAAGCTATACGTTTTAGCGGGGCAAACAGTATAGAAAGTAATCCAGCAAGGGTTGCCCTCATCTGTTTCCAGCTTATCCTCTATGGGTAAAAACAGTGTAACATGGTTGGCCTAGGCCAGGGAGGAGTTGCAATTATGCATGCAGATGTTCAGAACTTGTTTATCCGTATACAGATGCTTTCTTATGCACATCAGAACGATCTCACGGTAAGAGATATTCAACCTGCGTTGGAAGAACGCGGTTACCGTGTAGGAGAACGTGAGGTCAAGCAGGAGCTTGAAAACTTGACGCAGGAAAACTTTCTGACACCGCATGATGATATGTTTAGCATTACCGGTGCAGGGATCGATGAATTACAGGAAATTCAGTCGATGCTAGGCGTACTGTACAAGGATGTTGTGAAGAAACCGACTCGCACCACTACCCGAGTCTCTTCTTAAAGGCTTAGACGCTCGATAATTTTGAATCGGAAGACAAGCTCGCACGGTTTAATTTCTTATAATATAGAAGATGCCCTTCTAATTCCTAATCCTAGGAACAGGAGGGCTATTTATATATTTAAGCTTCTCAGCTTTAAATAAGGTTGTGTTTGTTAAAGGTGTATGCTTAAATGTAGCGTATATTTATTGTCATTTTAATGTTGGAAGGATGATTGAACATGTGTGCATATGCATGTAAGGGGCATATACCACCGCTGGAAAGTCCACGTCTTCGGCTACGAAGAATGGAAGGTGGGGATGCGACTACAATGTTCGCTTGCTGGTCTGACCCGGAGGTTCACCGTTATATGAACCTTTCTGGTATGTCAGGACGTGAGGACGCAGAGGATATGATTGAGCTGTTGAATGAGCTGGCGAAGACGGAGGATGCGCTGCGCTGGGGAATAGAACTGAAGGAGAATGGGAAGTTGATTGGAAGCTGTGGTTTTAATTATTGGCAGACGGAGGGAGCTTATAAAGCCGAGATTGGTTATGAGATAGCCAAGCCTTATTGGCGTCAGGGTTACATGACCGAGGCGCTACGCTTGGTGCTGTCATTCGGGTATAACACGATTCGGTTGAATCGGATCGAAGCGCTGGTGGACCCGCGTAATACAGGCTCGCAAGCCCTGCTGTCCTCGATGGGCTGGACACAGGAAGGACTGTTGCGGCAGGTACAGCATACATCTACAGGCTTTAAGGATATGCTGATGTATTCTTTACTGCATGAAGAATGGCTCAGACTGGAGGCACAACGAAATGCTGTTTCAGTATAACGGCGGTTCGTCGCCGCTGCACAGGCTAGGGCCGTTAAGTAAGCTAATATGGGTGGGGTGCTTTAGCCTCCTGTCGATGGCATGGGATTCGACGTTGCGGGAAGCAGCACTCTTGGCTGTACTGATTGCTGTGGCTGGCTTGGGCGCACGTTTGACCTTAGCACGCCAATTTCGGGCTATGTCGTTCCTGATTGGTTTAGGTATCCCGTATTTTATACTGTCTATCCTAGCGATTCGAGAAGGACATACCGTGGCTTCATGGGGACCCATTGTCATTACAGCAGAGGGACTGGATATCGCAGGGGCGTTAACGTTGCGGATTTTTGTGTTGTTTTTGGCATCTTATATCTAT
This sequence comes from Paenibacillus sp. OT2-17, assembly GCF_009827695.1. Taxonomy (NCBI): domain Bacteria; kingdom Bacillati; phylum Bacillota; class Bacilli; order Caryophanales; family Paenibacillaceae; genus Paenibacillus; species Paenibacillus sp. OT2-17. Next base: position 29,691 of record NZ_WUDQ01000011.1, read on the forward strand.
CTCTCGACGACCGATCCCCGAGATTTTGTGCAGGCATTGAATCTGCGCTTGCGTGTTCCTTATCGGTTTGCGTTCGGTATTTCAGTGGCACTGACGTTTCTCCCCTTATTGGAAGAAGAAGGGCGAACAATTATGGCAGCACGGCGTGTTCGTGGACAGGAACCACCACGAGGGTGGGGCAATCGGTTATCATGGTGGAGCGGGTATGCGGCTGCCGTGTTGGTGAATGCTGTAAGACGGGTTCAGCAGACGGCGCTGGCTATGGAGGGCAAAGGTTTCGGCGCTTATGCAGAACGGACATATCTTCGTACACTGAACAATGGGCGTGTAGGCAACTTATGTGCTGTGACTGCTGTATTAACTACGGCTGTTTTATGGTGGAGCTTATAAAGTGAAGCCTCTTATTTTTGTTCTTATTGTCAACCCGTAAAATATAATTAGGTTGACAATAAGGCTGCAAATGAATACATTTATACAGTAGCAGCTTGTACAAGGATCAGAGCTGTAATCTTATAGATTAGATAGGGAGAGGAGTCAAGAAATACATATGAAGGAATCTCGTATGTTTGCAAAGTTTACAACGCTGGATATCGTACTCATGGCGATGCTGGCCACGTTGAACGGCGTCATGACCGTGTATTTGTCGCTCATTAACAAAACATTAAACAGTCTGGGAGGGCCTATCGCAACTTCCGCTATTGTCGGGCTGTACATGATATACGGCTTGTTGGCCTATTATATTATTCGTAAGCCGGGTACGGCGGTTATTGCTTATGCATTTGGCGCGGTAGTGCAGTCTTTTATGGGCTCTGCCTATGGAATTGCTTCTATTATCGCGGCGGCTGTCTGCTATATGATTGCGGCTGAGTTGGTATTTGCCTTGTTGCGGTATCGGCGCTGGAACGCAGTTTCGCTGATGCTAGTGGGTGGGGCTATGGTTCCGCTGTGGTTTATTGTCGCAGCCAATATGTTTGGCTATATGCATTGGGGGTGGAAGGTGCTGACGATTGCACTGGTCGTTCGTATCCTGAGCGGCATTGTCCTGTGCGGTCTGCTGACGAAAGTGCTGGGCGATGCCTTAAATCGTACGGGACTGTTAAAACGGTTTGAACTGGGACGCGCTTCACGTGCATAGCCGTGGCTATGCATGTGGTTATATCTTCAACAATGGGGATCGAGGATATTTCAGTTATGATTGAACATAGCGATTATAATTCTAGCCGTAAAATAGCCGTATCCTTGAAGAATTTTGGCTATCGGTATGATGATCAGGTAGAGCCAGCGTTACATGGTCTGACACTGGACATTGCGGTGGGTGAGCATGTAGCCATTGTCGGAGCTAGTGGAAGTGGAAAGTCTACGCTATGTCATCTGCTTCATGGTGGATTGTCCCGTTCCGGTGAGGGCGAACGGACAGGGGAGCTGACCGTGTACGGGATGGACCCCGATATCGCTGATCTGGCTACTGTCGCCACCACTGTTGGCGTCGTGCTTCAGGACCCGGATGCCCAGCTGGTGCAGGGAATCGTCGAAGATGAGATTGCTTTTGGGCCGGAGAACCTGCGCGTGCCTCCGGCAGAAATAGCGCAGCGCATTGCTGCTGCGCTGGAGGCCGTCGGCCTAGCTCCCGAGCGCGACTCCTTCGTGCGGCGCCTCTCGGGAGGCCAGCGCCAACGCACCGCGATTGCTGCGGTACTGGCGTTGGAAGCGCCGCTGGTCGTGTTCGACGACGCAGCTGCGCAGTTGGACCCGCCGGCTGTATGCGACTTCGTAGAGTTATGTCGGCGGCTCCATGCGGCAGGCCGGACGGTGGTTACCGCGTCCGGCCGCATAGACGATGGCGTGCGGGCAGCGCAGCGCGTCATCGTCTTGAAGGGCGGGACTGTACAACTACAGGGTCCGCCCGAAACGCTGCTGCGCGAACATGGTGCGCAGCTGGTCGCCTTGGGGCTGCTCCCCTCTCCCGCAGGGAGGGGAGACATGCCGCGTGAGCCGGAGGTGAATCCCGGCTCAGCGGCGGACCGCGCTGGGCAGCCGTTGTTGGAGGTGAAGGGATTGACCTTCACCTATCCCGGTAGCCAGCGGGCAGCGCTAAAGGGCGTGAGCCTAGCTCTTGCGCCCGGTGAACGAGCCGTGTTGCTGGGTGAGAACGGCTCGGGTAAAACCACGCTCGGCAAGTTGCTCATGGGCCTGCTCCCAGCACCGAAGGGGTGCATGCGGTGGGAGGGGCAGGATATGGCGAAGCTGCCCATTCACCAGCTGGCTGCCGGAATCGGCTATGTGTTCCAGCAGCCAGAGCACCAGTTTGCAGCTGCAACGGTGTGGGAGGAGTGTTTATACAGCGTGCGCGCCAAGCTTGGTTTACGGACCGGGGAGCCGGTTCCCGCCGCATATGTGGAACGGGCGCAGCGCTTACTGGCCGCCGCCAGGCTGGAGCACAGACTGGATGCCTCCCCGTACCTACTAAGTGGAGGCGAAAAAAGACTGTTGAGCGTTGCGGCACAGTTCATCTTGCCCAAAAAGCTATACATTCTGGATGAGCCTACCGCAGGAACGGATTACGAAGGGGCGAGAATTCTGCTCCGTATGTGCACAGAGCAGTCTGCCGAAGGTGCGGCTTTTCTGGTCATCACCCACGATATGCAGGTGGCTGAAAGCTTTGCCAGCGATGTTCTGTGCATGGAAGAGGGTCATCTCTATAAAGTGGAAAATAGTGAGATTTATCATACGATTACAGTTGACAAAAATTAACGACATGTAGACAATAATATATATACATCGTACAAAACAGGCGGCCTATATAGGCCGCCTGTTTACGATTATGCAGTGCGGGTAATAATCCAATCTGGAAAGGCAAACCGCACACAGATACAACACAGTTTTTATAAGGGAAGGATTTGTGATTTGCTTGGCAAACGATAAACCCATGAAGCGCGGACTCGTGCTGACAGGTGTTCTATTGGCCACTTTTCTGGCCGCAATTGAAGGAACGGTTATCGGTCCGGCGGGACCGACGATTGTTAGCGAGCTGGGCAGCGTGAATTTGCTCAGTTGGATTTTTACGGCATATTTGCTGACTATGGCTGTGACCACACCCATTTTTGGCAAGCTTAGCGATTTGTTTGGCCGAAAACCCATATTTTTAATCGGCTGTTCGTTGTTTGTACTTGGCTCTTTGCTTTGTATGCTGGCTGGTAGTATGGAGCAACTTATTATCTACCGGGCCATTCAGGGTATTGGTGCGGGTGGTGTCATTCCCGTTACTTTTACCATCATCGGTGATATATACAAAATGGAGGAACGCGGCAAAGTCCAAGGCATGATTAGCTCCGTATGGGGGATTTCTTCCCTGATCGGGCCTCTCTTGGGTGGTTATGTGGTTACCTATTTTGGCTGGGAGTGGATTTTCGGTTTTAACGTTCCCTTTGGATTGCTGGCTATGTTCTTCATCGCCCGTTACTTGCGGGAACAGGTAAGCAAGCGTACTGCGCGTATCGACGTGCCGGGAGCGGTTACCTTTACCATCGGGATGACAGCCCTCTTGCTCGTATTGGCACTGGGCGGGCAGTATATCGGCTGGGCTTCTCCTGAATTGTTGGCCTTGGCTGCCGTAGCCATTTTGTTCCTGATTCTGTTTTTGGTTATCGAAAAACGCGCTCAGGAACCGATGGTGCCACTAAAGCTATTTCGGATACGGGATATCGCTTTTTCCTGTGCCGCAGCACTGTTAGTCAGCACCCTGCTGATCGGACTGACTAGCTATCTTCCACTATGGATTCAAGGTGTACACGGTGGAGATGCCGCTTCATCTGGTCTCGCGCTGGCTCCAATGTCCGTAGGCTGGCTATTTGGCTCCATGATCGGAGGACGCATTTTGCTGACCCTGGGCTCACGTCGAACCTCTTTGATTGGGCTGACCCTGATTGCTTTGGGGGCTTTCGTCATGACCTTGATGGGCCAAACGGCTCCGATCTGGCTGCTGTTCCTGTCTACATTGTTGTATGGACTGGGGTTTGGCTTCTCGATGACTGTGTTTACGATTATTGCCCAGTCCTCGGTCGGGTTCCAGTTGCGTGGCGCGTCTACAGCTTTGAATACATTCCTGCGCACGTTGGGGCAAACGATCGGGGTTGCAGCCTTCGGTTCATGGCTGAATTATCGCATTGCTGCCCAGACAGCAGACGGACAGCTTACACAGCAAGGGGTAACGCAGGAGGATATTAACGGTCTGCTTGCACCTCATGCTTCACAGAGTCTAAGTGACAAGGTTGCTGGATTACTTCGTTCTGTATTGGAAAACAGTCTGCATTCTCTGTTCGTTATCATGGTCGTTATTGCAGTTATTAGCTAGTTTGTCGTCCTCGGACTGCGGAACCGTCCGCCGGGCACTGAAGAAGAGGCAGATCAGCGCGTAAAGACACCACAAAGAGAACATGCATAAAAAATAATATAAATCTTTCATGATAAAGAGACAGTCCGCTACACCAAATAAGGGTCCGGGCTGTCTCTTTATGCAATGGTCTCTCCTCCTACTGATTCAGCAAAATAGCCACCTCGTATAGGACCGATAAATTCCCCAGTATACAAAAAGGAGATAAAAACCCCCTTGAGTTGCTATATATTCATAGGGTATAGGTAACAAAATGGTAAAAAAGTCTTAAGAAATTGTAACAAAAAATATGTTTCTGAATTGAGCTGTAGGGTACTAAGGAACCATTTTTTTGAACCCGCTTACAAATCGGGCTTTGTATGATTTATTTTAGAACGATTTTGCATGTGAATGAAGCAACCAACCTAGCAAAATGGGACACGGAAAAAAATCAAGTAGCAAATTATTCTGAATGTAATAGGAATGAAAAAAAAGGAATTTTCAGAAAATTACTAGGAAAATATGAGGATGAAATTCATAAAGGAACCTGTTTTCTTACCTCACATAATAGGGCTTTTCAGTCTATATCAATCGTTTGACATACCATATAAAATGGCCCTACCAACCAAAAAGTTGGGTATCAAATCTAGAAGCACAATTAGATTAAGGGAGATGGAGTACTTGAAGTTTAACAAATGGTTCAGTAAAGCAGCCACTGCAACAGTAGCAACTACCTTGCTGTTAGGAGGCGGCGTTCAGGCTTTTGCCGAGGAAAATGATGCATCTGATCTCAAAACAGACAATGCATTTACCCAAATTACGCGTAATGACATGCTGAATATTTTCAAACAGCAAGGCAAAGAAAAATATGAGGTTCCGTCCTTTGATGCCTCTACAATTAAGAATATTCCTTCTGCTATTGGTCGCGACAGCTCAGGCAAGCTAATTGATTTCGATGTCTGGGACTCTTGGCCGTTACAAAATGCCGATGGCACAGTAGCCAATTACAAAGGGTATAATATCGTTTTTGGATTGGCAGGCGATCCTAAAAGAGGCGAGGATACATTCATATACCTGTTCTATCAAAAAGCGGGCAATACTTCACTGAGCGGCTGGAAAAATGCCGGCAGAGTATTTAAAGACAATGATAAATTGCTTGCCAACGATCCGATTCTAAAAAATCAGTCAGAAGAATGGTCAGGTTCAGCTACCTTAACCTCTGATGGACAAGTACGTTTATTTTATACCAGCAGACAGCCCTATGATCCGAATAACAAATTATACGGCAAGCAAACCTTGAGCACGGCTCAAATTAATGTCTCTCAGCCTGATGATAAGACACTGAAAGTAGATGGAGTCGAGGATTTGAAATCGATCTATGACGGTGGAGATGGGAAAACCTATCAAAATGTGCAGCAAAGCGTCGGAGTGGATATGGATAACCATACGTTTAGAGACCCTCACTATGTCGAGGATCAAGGCCACAAATATATTATATTTGAAGCCAATACAGGGACAGAGACAGGCTACCAAGGCGAAGATTCGCTTCAAAACTCAGCTTATTATGGCGGCAATAAGAAATTCTTCAGGGAAGAGCTTTCTAATCTGCAGCAAAGTCCTAAGAAAAAAGGAGCTGAGCTGGCGAACGGCGCACTGGGCATCGTTGAATTGAATGATGATTATACGTTGAAAAATGTAATGCCTCCTTTGATTGCTTCCAATCTGGTAACAGATGAAATTGAACGGGCGAATGTGTTCAAAATGAACGGTTTGTGGTATTTATTTACGAGTACAAGAGGTTCCAAGGTGACTGTAGATGCGATCGGAGACGATGATATTTACATGCTGGGTTATGTTTCTACTTCCTTGACAGGGCCTTATAAACCGTTGAATGGAACCGGTCTCGTTCTTCATCAGGATCTGGATCGTGATGATATTACCTGGACGTATGCCCATTTTGCTATCCCGCAAGGCAAAGGCAATAACGTAGTCGTTTCGAGTTATATGACTAATCGAGGGCTTTTCCCGGATCACAAATCTACTTTCGCGCCAAGCTTCCTGCTGAATATTAAAGGCTCGAAAACGTCTGTTGTGAAAAACGGTATTTTGGAGCAAGGGCAAATCACGGTTGATCCAACGAATGACAAAAAAGAATCTCCAAATGAGTATGGGAAGAAATAAGTAGGTATATGCAGTATGTCCGAAGGCGGCGGTTTGGTAGCTTACCGATCTGCCGTCCGTCGGACGATACATAACAATGCAATGAGAGGTAAGGAGGATCGTCATAATGAGAAAAAAAGCTCCCAAGAGCATTTGGATACGATCCGTTGTAATCATCACAGGCTTAACTATATTTATAGCTATGGGTTGGAGTATGTACCAACAGGATACAGCCGAACCCCCAAAATCTGCTGCAACTCCAAAAAATCAAGCGAATCAAAGTAAGCAAAAAACACCGACCTACCGGTCAGCCTATCATTTTACCGTTCCGGATAAGTGGAAGAATGATCCTCAACGGCCTATTTATTTTGATGGAAAATATCATTATTACTATTTGTATAATCGTGACTATCCCAAAAAGAACGGTACAGAATGGCGACATGCCACATCAACCGACCTGGTACATTGGAAAGATGAAGGGGTGGCGATTCCAAAATATACGAACCCAAATGGAGATCCTTGGTCCGGTTCGGTCGTGATCGATGTTAATAATACCGCGGGTTTTGGAAAAGGCACTCTAGTAGCCATTGTGACGCAGCCCTCCGCAGATGGCGGAAAGCAGGAACAATTTTTGTGGTACAGTAAGGACAAAGGCAAGACGTTTACTTCTTACCGCAACAAGCCTGTGATGTCCAACCCCGGTACAAAGGACTTCAGAGATCCCAAAATCATCCGAGATACTCAACGTAATCAATGGGTGATGGTCATGGCAGAGGGAACAAAGATTGGCTTTTATGAGTCTGATAATTTAAAGAATTGGCGGTATACGAGCGGCTTTCAAACGGAAAATATCGGACTTGTGGAATGTCCTGACCTTTACCGGATGCGGGCGGATGATGGAACCTATCAATGGATTCTAGGCGTGAGCGCCAATAGCAAATCAACAGGCGGACCCAACACGTATGCCTACTGGACGGGAGATTTTAATGGAGAAGCATTTCTCCCTGATCACAGTGTACCTGAGTGGCTGGATTATGGGTTTGACTGGTATGGTGCAGTTACGTTCGAGGAAGGAAAAGACAAAGATAAATATAGTCACCGTTATGCTCTGGCCTGGATGAACAATTGGGATTATGCCAATAACACGCCTACCCTAAAGGAAGGCTTTAATGGAATGGATTCAATTGTTCGCCAAATTCGACTGAAACATACGGCAGATGCTGGATATCGTTTGGTTTCACAGCCGGTACCCAATTTGGAGCGATTCCAAACATCCAAAAAATCATTAGGAACGATTAAAGTAGAGGGTGCTCACCGGCTTCCGGTAGCAGGCGATGCCTATCAGCTAGAGACGGATGTATCTTGGTCCACGATTAAAAATGTAGGATTGAGGCTTCGAGAGTCGACGGATGGCAAGCGTCATGTCGATGTGGGTGTCTCAGTGGACGGTCAATACTCTTACGTAAACAGAGCGAACACGGGGCAGCCGGATCAGAGTGGAAAATATGTAGAGAGCAAGGCGCCATTTGATCCCGATAAGAAAAAGGTACACCTGAACATTCTCGTCGATAAAACCAGTATTGAAGTGTTTGTCGATGGTGGAGAAGTAGCTTATTCCTCTTTAATATTTCCACGGTTAGAGGATCAGAAAATCACTCTGTTTTCCGATGGCGGTCCAGCAATTTTTAATAATGTAGTGGTCAAACACTTTAGTCGATAGTAGGTACTTATGCTGCTCGTAAGCTTGGGCATATTTCGCTCTATTCAGGTATATGAAAAGTCCACCCATGAATATAAGGGTGGACTTTTTTGTGTAAATCTAAATTTTCGTTTAGCACAGCTATAAGATTGTTCGTTTATTCACAAACGATCAGTTGCTAAAATTACTATTCGTTCTATTTGTGATAAGGTGACAGGTTATCAGCGCTACGGCCCAATTTTTTGAGCAAGCCGATGAGTTGATCTCTTTCGGTTTCACTGATTCCGCTAAAGGCACGTTCAATCTGACGTGTATAATCAGGATAAATTTCGTCCATGACACGTTGTCCTTCGTCCGTCAATTCTGCATATATAATCCGACGATCTTGGTCGCACGGGTGACGGTGCAAATAACCGCGGCTCTCCAGCTTGTCAATAACATAAGTGACATTTCCGCTTTGCAGAAGCAGCTTTGCTCCAATTTGTTGGATTGGCTGCGCGCCCTTGTGATATAAAACTTCCATCACGGCGAAGGCCGTTGGGTTGAAGCCCACCGTTTTGATGCCAGCAACCGCATGTTCGTTTACACTTTTGAATGACTTGGCAAACACGCTATACAAATGCATGGATTGCTGTGTCACCAATGTTCGGTAATCTATCATCTTCATTCCGCCTTTATGTATGGATTTGGGCATCCTTTGACCGCTCGGCTCGGATGACCGGGCAACCATACCCTTGTTACTAGCATAAAGGGATTTACGTAGCGAAAACATGCGATTTGTCACAGTAGCTGCTTTTTTAACTATTTAATTTCAAAGCTTTAAAGTAAATTTTTGAAAAATAAAGGTTTTGAATGTAAAAATACTGTTCCGGTTGGTTATATTAAAAATAACATACCTAACCTAATGAACCCCAATTAACAAAATAAGCTACTTCAGAGGAGATGAAACACATGGATACGGGTTCTTTCCGTTTTCAATTTCGTGATCCGCAGCAAGCCACCCAAGCCTGTGAAACATTAAAGGAAATTGGATACTCCGCCAGCACAAATGGTGACACAGGTCTCAGTGTTCATATTGAGAACCAGGATGTGTTGTCTGCATTGGAGATTTGCCAAGCCTATGAAGGAAGTATGATTGAGGTAGGAACTCTTTTCTCTAGACCGGATGCAATTCCCGATCTGCAAGGAAATGTCGGTGTACAAAATCCAGGTTATAGCCCGGAGGACTGGATTATCCCGGCGCACACGATCAACGAGGATTGGAGTGAAGCGTATAAAAACGGTTCCTCTCGAACGTACAGCAACACAACTGTGGAGCACAACGTCAGCTCTGATCAACAACCGGAAGACGAAGTGGATGGATTTTCTGGAAGCATCCATATTTGACCCAAATGATGACGCTATGTCGATTAGGCGGTTGTTTATGTTCCAAATGTTTTGTGAAGTAAAAAGCACCAGTAAACCTTGAGCGGGTTAGCTGGTGCTTTTTTATTGATAAAGAAGAGTCATTCATTCACATGAAATATATTGGAGAGGGCAATCTAAATAATGGAGAGATCTGTCCCAAAATCTAGGAGTAGGGTGATTTTTTAATGGACAAACCGTCTGATATGCAAAAGGAACAAAAACTAAAATGGTGGCAACTTAGCTTGTTAGGAGTTGCAGGTACTATCGGTACAGGATATTTTCTGGGGTCCGGCTTAGCGATTTCTATTGGCGGTCCAGCCGTACTGATTGCGTACTTTTTGGCAGCGGTTGGAACATATGTAGTGTTTGATGCTCTTTCGCGAATGACGGCAGATCATCCTGAACAGGGTTCCTTCCGTTCCTATGCCCAAAAAGCATTTGGAAGTTGGGCAGGATTCGGCTGTGGCTGGGTATATTGGTTTTCGGAACTCCTTATTAATGGGAGCCAGTTAACTGCGTTATCTATATTCTCACGTTTTTGGTTTCCTCAGGTACCGATGTGGATCTTTGCGGCAGGCTTCGGGATTTTAGGGCTTGTGATTGTTTTTTTTGGCAATAAGGGTTTTGATCGAGTTGAAAATGTATTGGCCATCATTAAGATGGCAGCTATTGTTATGTTTCTGGTCTTGGCCGTTGCTCTTTTGGCAGGCTGGATCGGAGGAGGAAAATATAATCCAAAGCTCCCCATCAGTTACAAAGAGTTTTTCCCTACCGGCGGTATAGGATTGTGGTCATCTTTTATTTTTGCCTTTTATGCATACGGAGGTATTGAAGTGCTCGGAATTATGTCAAATCGGCTTCAAAAACCGGAGGATGCACCTAAAGCAGGAAAAGTAATGCTGGTTACACTGGTTGCAGTGTATGTGCTTTCGATTGGTCTGGCTGTGTCTATGGTGCCATTAAGTGCCTTTAACCCCAAAGAAAGTCCTTTTGTGCTTGCGCTCAGCAGCGATCATCTGGTTTTTATGCCTCATTTATTTAATGGAGTGCTTATTATTGCAGGGTTCTCAACAATGACAGCATCCCTATATGCAGAGACATCTATGATGATTACACTCGCACAGGAAGGAGATGCACCCACATTATTTTCACGGAAGTGGAAGGGTAAATATCCTCTATATGCACTTAGTTTGATCTCCGTTGGATTAATCTCAGCCATCGTAATGTCGTTGCTACTACCGGGAAAAGTATATGAATATATCACTACTGCAGCGGGTTTAATGCTGTTGTATAATTGGTGCTTTATTTTGCTGTCTTCAGGTAAGCTACTGGAATCGAGTAGATCAAACCATATTAAACGTTGGATTGGATTATTGTTGATAGCTATGGCTGTGGTTGGATCATTTTTTCATAAGCTTAGCCGCCCGGGAGTTTACATCAGCTTATTGCTTGTCTTGTTAATTGCAATATGTGACCTTATCGTACAATGGATTCGCCGAAAACATACGAAGGTATCTCGGTAATTTTGCCAAGAAGCCAAGAGTTAGTGTAAAAAAAGTAATTGAAATGCTTGTACACCAAAATAAAAGCCAAAACCGATAAGAGATAATCCAGACATCCAAGAGATGGTTTTAAGCAATCCGGTTTTTAGAAACCTACGGAAAATACTTGAAGCGGCTGCCATAGTCACATCCCAGAGTAACACACCTAATACAATCGCTCCGCTAAAGATCATTAGCTGTTGTACTGGATATGAATTAGCGACGTTTGCGAGTATGGACCCGTAAATCCCAAGCCAGAACAGGATGGAGAGGGGATTGAATAATGACATCAGGAAGCCCGCTAGAAATGAGTTGGTTAGGGTATTACCATTTCCCCTTAATTCAGACTCTGAAATCACACCTGCATTTTTGATGCTTTCAACACCTGTATACACAAGTACGAAAAAACCAAACATCCATAAAAAAGCTTTGACAAACGGGGCATTAAGAAGGTGGATCATTCCCAAATAAACAAGCAACATATAGATTATATCTGCGGTTATTGCACCAAGCCCGATAAACCAGGCGTGCCAAAACCCATTCTTAATACCTCGATCCAACTGTGCGGCATTAATCGGTCCAATGGGAGCGGAAAGTGACAAACCAAGAAAAATATATCCGATAAATGTATTAATGCTGTTTTTCCTCCTTGATTATGAATTGGATGTTATGTATTTGTCTATTTAAGTTTATTCGGACAAACTCATCTGTAAGACCATTTTTTTGTACGTATATTGCAGGAGTAGCCTCTAATCCCTTACATAAAAGGATTAGAGCTTTTTTAATGACAGGTTATAAAAAAAGTCTATTTGATCGAATAATTGGGCTTGACACTTTTATTGAAAGCGCTTATATTTATCTCGTAAACAATACGTTATATAACGTTATATAAAAGGGAGAGATAACAATGAATGTACATCAGACGGTTCAAACGATTTATGAACAAGCGAGTGGGAAGATTTCAGAGGTTTATTTAGTAGCCTGCGGGGGCTCATTAGTCGATATGTATCCCTCAAAATATTTTCTGGATAGTGAAGCAAAGAAGCTGGTAGCAGGCATGTATACGGCGAATGAGTTTGTGCACGCGCTGCCAAAACGTTTAGGTAAAAACGCAGTAGTCATCGTTTGCTCCCATGGTGGAAACACGCCGGAATCGGTTGCGGCTGCTAAATCAGCCAAAGAGAAAGGCGCTTACACCATCGGCTTAACCCACAATAGTGAAGCGACACTGCTCAATTATTCCGATTATTCATTCCTCTACGAATGGGGAGATGAGAGCGATGTTAAAAATAATCCTATGGCCATTATTTTAGAGCTTACTGTTGAGCTGCTTCAGATCGCTGAAGGCTATGTGCATTATCAAGCTTTCCAGAACGGCTTGGGAGCAATCAATGGAATTATTAACCGGGCAAAAATACAAGTTGAACCCCGTGCCAGTGTATTTGCTGACAAATATCGCAATGAAGACCTTTTCTATATCCTGACCAGCGGAGCTTCTTATGGACATGCCTACGGATTTGCTATCTGTTCTCTGATGGAAATGCAATGGCTCCATGCGGCTTCAATCCATTCCGGTGAATTTTTCCACGGTCCGTTTGAAGTAACGGATAAAGAAACTCCATTTATTCTGATGATCAACGAAGGACGCACACGGGCACTGGATGAGCGGGCACGGACTTTCCTGAGTCAATATGCCGAGAAAGTGGAAGTGATCGATGCGAAGGAGCTTGGAATCGGAACCATTGCCGACGAGGTCGTCGAGTTTTTTAACCCGGTTTTATTTTACAGCATTGTATGTGTTTATCGTGAAGCACTCGCAAATGTACGCAATCACCCACTGGAAACTCGCCGTTATATGGGCAAAGTAGCTTACTAAGCGCTCTTACCAACAGGAGGAAACCATCATGAAAGTTCTAGGCATCGGCGATAATGTGGTAGATAAATATGTTCATCTGCGCATGATGTATCCTGGCGGCAATGCGCTTAATTTCAGTGTATTTGCCAAAAAAGCGGGAGTAGATGCAGCCTTTATAGGAGTATTCGGAGATGATAACGAAGCACAGCATGTAGAACACATTCTCCGTGAGCTGGAAATTGACATTTCACGGTGCAGATATCACAGCGGTGAGAACGGCTGCGCACGTGTAACCCTGGAAGACGGAGACAGAGTATTTCTGGGCAGCAATGAGGGAGGAGTTACACGTCTCCATCCGCTAGAGCTGAGTGAAGAAGACAAGGCCTATGTTGGCGGGTTCGACCTTATACACACCGGCTTGTACAGTCATACAGGGCACTTGCTGCCTGAATTGGACACGCTGGGAATCCCTCTTTCTTTTGACTTTTCGGATGATTTCGTAGATGCACAAGTGGAGAAATATATTGCGTATGCCGATTTCGCTTTCTTCTCTTGCAGCCATATGACGGATGAAGAGACACAGAACTATATCCGCTCCAATCGAAAAAAAGAGGGGCAAATCCTGGTAGCCACACGCGGTGGAGATAGGTCTATTGCCTATGATGGTACTAAGTTCTATTTTCAAATGCCTGATTCCGTTGACGCTGTGGATACGATGGGGGCAGGAGACTCTTATATAACCGCCTTTTTACTGAGTTTTTTAAAAAATAGCAACATTCAGGACGCTATGGCAGAAGGCTCGAGGGTTGCCGCCCAGAGCTGTCTGGTAGAAGGTTCTTTCGGATACGGCGTCCGCTACTAATAAAATATTTTCAAATATCTTCACTTGTAAGAATATGTAACATTTGATACTCTAAGTGGGAGTAATATAACGTTATATGACAAGTGAGGGCACATTATGTTGAATTCAGACCAAGCAGAGCCATTATATATTCAATTACAAAAAGCGGTCAAAACCGCTATTCATAATGGAACGTTTACGCAGGGAAGTCGTATACCTACCGAAACTGAGCTAAGCGAGACCTACAATGTAAGTCGAATTACCGTAAGAAAAGCAATTGCCGAATTGGTTCATGAAGGTTATCTGACCAAACGTCAAGGAAAAGGTACCTTTGTCAATGTACCCAAAATTGGGCGGAAGATTGAACATATTATCAGCTTTACAGCTGCCTGCAAATCCAACGGCCTCTCTTCACACAGTGTGGTCACAGAACGTGAAATCATAGAAGCAGATGAGAAAATTGCACATCAGTTGCAGCTGCCACAAGGAGAAAAAGTGTTATTTATTCAGCGCAAGAGATACGCCGGTGATCGACCGCTAATGCTGGAGAATAATTTTTATCCTTATGACCGATTTTCTTTTCTAATGGAAGAACAGTTGGAGGGCTCTGTATACGAACTGCTGCGTCATAAATACAGCATCGATCCTAACCAACCGGGAGAGACGATATTACAAATCGCTTTGGCGGATGAATACCAAGCAAAGCTGCTGGAGACGGCCATCGGACAGGCGTTGTTCTACATGCACACGATTATTTATGATCAGCATGGAAGCCCCGTTCATGTAGGTAAGCAGTACATCATTGGAGACCGTTATCAATTCTCAATATAAATCCGTTGCCTGTTAGGTAATGTTATTCAGGTACGGCGCAGCTTCTGCTTCCACTTCATAAGAGAAGCAGAAGCAATGTTATAACGTTATATTACGTTATGTTGTAGGGCGGATAAATAATGAGGGGGTGAAATTGTGCAAGGGAAGAATGACACATTAGCGGACAAAGTTTTACTGTCAAATGCTATTTTTAATGGCTTGGAAAATGAGGCCTCACCTGGGTTTATTGCACTGCGAGGAGAATGTATTGCAGCAGTGGGGCGTCCCGAGGAAGCACAAGCTTGGATAGGAGCGGGAACGGTTGTCTGTGATTTGGGTGATGCTTTTATCATGCCAGGAGTTCATGACAACCATGTATTTTTTACCGGATATATGTCGATGCTTCGGGGCGTGGATTTGACTCATGCAGCCTCGATTGAAGAAGCAGTGGAATCAATGCTACAAGCGGCAAACAATCTTCCGCCAGGGAAAGATGTAACCGCTTACGGTTGGAGCGAGGAAGGATGGGGCAAGCTGCCTGAGCAAAGCTTGTTGGACGAGCTGTTCCCTGATCGGGCGGTAATTGCCATTAACCTAAATAAAAGCTACTGCTGGATGAACCGACTGGCTCAGGAGAAATATCAATTTTTGCCGGATCAATGCAGTGCTGAGGCACGCGCTTTGCTGCTCCAAGCTATGATGCAGGACCACAGTCTTGTCAAACAAGAGTTTATGAAGTTTGGCCGCATACTAGCTGCACGAGGAGTTACTTCCATAAAAGATATTGGCTTTGACCGGCATAGCGAGTTGCTGCCGATTCTAGAAGAATTGAAAGAAACAGGGGAACTGCCACTCCGATTTCATTTCTCGCTTGAACCCGTTGTTGAATCGCTTGATATTGCCACCGGTATGAAGTATAAAGCACTTTATAATGGAGACCTTATTCGTTTCCAAGGATACAAGCTGATGCTTGACGGTGTCGTAGCAGATCATACGGGGGACATGCTGGAACCTTACGCAGATATGCCCGGAGTAACGACTTTGAGGACGGTTGACTACAAAAAGATTGAAGCCTCTGTGCTGGAAGCAGACAGCCAAGGTATCAAATGTTGTCTAACTGCAGAAGGTGATGCTGCGATTCGCCAAGCGGTATCCATGATTGAAAAATGCCGCGAACAACAAGGTAATAACCTTATCAGACATTCTATCAGTGATCTAGAGTATCCTCATCCAGATGATCTGATCAGAATGGGCGAAAACGAAATTTTTGCCGAAGTCTACGCTCAAATCCTGCTACTGAATCCAACCTATGAAGAGGCCTATATGCCTGTTGTGGTAGGCAAAGGTAATGAAAATCGGTTTTATAATTATAAATCTATGCTGGAGGCTAATGTGCCAATAACCATTGGGACTGATCTGCCCTTATTTATCACGAGTGTTCCCGATTCACTGTACTCAGCTTCTCATCGGTTATTTCCGGACGGATCACCTGCTGGAGGCTGGTATCCCGATCGGGGGATGCCGCCATCCGAAGTTTTAAAGGCATGGACCATTAATGGAGCCAAACATTGTTATATGGAAGAGGTTACAGGCACGCTAGAGGCTGGAAAATATGCTGACATTGCCGTTTTTGATCGCGACCTCCTTAACGCATCCGCTGGTGACATCAGGGACGCCCAAGTGATATTGACCATTATGGGAGGGAAGGTTACGTATAACCATTCTTGGAATGAGGGATAAACATGAACATCAAGAATATGAAATGGAAATTATCCTTGCCCCATAGCTATACTTTAATATTTTTGATTATTATTACAGTCGCCGCATTGACATGGATTGTGCCCAGCGGACAATTTGAGCGTCATGAAGTGACAGTAAACGGCGTGACCAAAACGGCGATCGTTTCGGGAACCTATCACACTGTACCCAAAACTGGTGAGAACGGTGATTTAAGACAAGGCCTCCCTCAAATCCTAAGCGCTCCTATTGAGGGGATTATCAATGCCGCGGATGTCGTCTCTTTTGTCCTTATTGTGGGCGGCTCCTTCGGGATTATACTGCAGACGGGAGCCATCGATCGTGCCCTGACAGCTCTTGCCAGACGGCTGAAGAATAAGGGGATTCTGCTTATTCCAATTGCCATGGTTATATTCAGTCTCGGAGGCTCTACCTTTGGGATGAGCGAAGAAATTATTCCGCTTTATGCGATTTTTATTCCGTTAATGTTTGCCCTAGGCTTCGATTCTATGACTGCTATTCTCATTCTATTTCTGGGAACGCAAATTGGCTATGTTGGTTCGACTGTTAATCCATTTTCAGTATTGATTGCCCAGGGGATCGCAGGAGTGGAGGGGAATCCTCAGCTCTGGCTGAGATTTATTGAATGGCTTGTATTTACTATGATTTCTATTGCCTTTACGATGTGGTATGCGCATCGTGTTAAGAGAAATCCGCAGAAATCCATTGTTTTTCAGAGTGATATTATAAATCGTGAGCAATTTATAAAAGAAAATACAGGTGAGGACGTCGTCTTCACGTTTCGGGACAAATTAATAATAGGTGGATTTATTGTAACGCTTGGAGCAATTGTTTGGGGAATTTTGTCCAAAGGCTGGTATATGACTGAAATTGGTGCCCTTTTCTTCGCACTCGGTCTTTTTGTCGGGGTAGTTACTAAAATGAGCCAGAAGGAAATAGCTGAGAATTTTGTAAAAGGGTGTGGAGAATTCATCTACGCTGCAGTGATCATAGGTCTCGCCCGCGGAATTCTGATCATCGCCGAGCAGGGTATGATCATCGATACCGTATTGAATGCACTCGCAAGCATTCTGGAAGGATTGCCAAGTTACTTGTTCACTACCATTATGTTGGTTGCACATAATATTATTACTTTCCTGGTCCCATCTTCTTCGGGGGAAGCAGCACTAACCATGCCTGTACTTGCACCGCTTGGCGATCTTGTAGGTATCAATCGTGAAGCAGTAGTCACAGCGTACCAATTCGGTAACGGGTTAACCAATCTAATTTCACCGACAGGCGGAGTACTGCTGGCGGGATTGGCCATTGCCCGGATCAGCTTTGGACAGTGGCTGAAGGTAATCTTCAAGCTATTCCCGATCCTGTGGTTAGTTGCTGCTATTTTTGCTGCTATTTCGGCTGCGGTGGGTATCTAATAAATCAAGTGAGAGCCCCTGTCTTTTAGAGACAAGGGTTTCTTTTTGTGCATAAGTTTACGTGGAAAATGAATAATATGGATAGCATTTTCCTAAGGAGGAAATAAAATTGATGCATGCTGATAATAGATTACTCATTGCTGCTCTAGGCGGTGTTAATGAAATCGGGAAAAACATGTATTTTATCCAATACGATCAGGATATTGTCGTTATCGATTGTGGTTCCAAGTTTCCTGATGAGAACTTGCCTGGTATTGACCTCATTGTGCCGGATGTCACCTATCTGCTGGAAAATCAGGATAAAGTCAGAGCGCTCATTGTGACTCATGGGCATGAGGATCACATCGGAGGTATTCCCTATCTGCTGAAGCAGATTAATATGCCCGTTTATGGAACAAAGCTCACCATCGAATTAATTAAGATTAAGTTAAGGGAGCACAACCTTTTACGTGATGCTGAGCTTCATCTTATAGATGCGGATTCAACCGTTCAAGCGGGAACGATTCAGGCATCCTTTTTCACTACCGTCCACAGTATCCCGGATTGCCTGGGTGTCTTTTTTCAGACACCGGAAGGAAATGTGGTCCATACCGGGGATTTCAAATTCGATATGTCTCCCGTTAGTGGACCTTTCCCCGATCTTCATCGCATGGCTGAAATAGGAAAGAAGGGGGTAAAAGTGCTGCTCTCCGAAAGTACAAATGCCGAAAGGCCAGGATTTACTCCTTCAGAGCGTTTGGTTGGCGGACATATTTTGGATGCTTTTGCCAGAGCCAAACAGCAAGTATTTATTTCTACGTTTGCATCCAATGTGAACCGTGTCCAACAAGTCATTGACGCGGCTGTAGAAACAGGCAGAAAACTCGTTCTACTGGGTCGCAGCATGATAAATGTGGTGTCAGTGGCTAAGGAGCTGGGTTTCTTGCACATGCCTGAGGACTTGTTGATTGAGGCGGGAGAAACAGAACGGTTTCCTGCAGAAGAAATTGCTATTTTATGTACAGGAAGTCAGGGTGAGCCAATGGCTGCACTGTCCCGTCTAGCCAATTCCCTGCATCCCAGAATCGAAATTTTGCCTGGTGATACTGTAATCATTGCTGCAGGAGCCATACCCGGGAATGAACGGAATCTTTCCCAGGTCATTGATAACCTGTACGTACTGGGCGCCAACGTTATTTATGGATCAGGCAGCACCACAGGGATGCACGTGTCCGGTCATGGCAGCCAGGAAGAATTAAAATTAATGATGACCCTGATGAAACCCGAGTTTTTAATTCCCATACACGGCGAATTCAGGATGTTGTATCAGCATCGTCAGCTAGCGGAGTCTGTGGGGATTCCGATGGAGAATGTATTTATCGTCCATAACGGTGACACTGTTCAAATCGAAGAGGGAAGGGCATCCCTAGGCCGCAAAGTAGCAGCAGGCAATAGCTTGGTAGACGGATTGGTCACAGGGGACGTAGGTAATATTGTACTGCGAGACCGTAAAAAGCTTTCATCAGACGGAATGCTGATTATTGTGATGACGTTGAGCAAAAACGAGAAGCAAATGCTCGCAACGCCAGAGGTCATATCAAGAGGGTTTGTATATGTTAAGGATTCCGAAGAGCTCATGAGCCAGATCCACGACACGATTATGTCCACAGTGAACGAGTTAACAGAAATCGAAATGAGTCAGTGGGGACTGATTAAGCAGATGTTAAAAGATGATGTTGGCCGGTTTATTTACAGTCAGACGAAGAGAAGACCCATGATTTTACCTATCATTATTGAGGTATAGAATAGCGGCAAACGTCAAAACAAGATGGAGCTTGTTCTTTACGCCATTTTTAAAAAAAGGCTTAAATCAGTAACATGACTGATTTAAGCCTTTTTGATTTCCTTCCTACTTTTCCTATAAGAATGCGGATGTAATGGCGGTTTCTAGCGAAGCGGAGGATTTGAATCTGGAGAAGCGACAGCGTTCGTAAGATCAAATCCTACGCGCAGCGTCTTAATCGCTTACGGCCGCTTGGGTTCCTGCTGTATGCCCTGTCGTAAACGCTGCTGTAATATTATAACCTCCAGTGTAACCATGAATATCGAGAATCTCACCGCAGAAGAACAATCCAGGCATCAGCTTGGACTCCATTGTTTTCGGATTAATTTCCTTCAAATTCACACCGCCCCCGGTAACAAATGCTTCCTTCAGAGAGAGCGTACCGTTCACACGGATTGGAAACGCCTTAATGCGATGAGCAAGTTCTTGCCACTGCTGCTTGGGAATATGATCATAGGTCAAGTCCTCACGCAGTTCGGCTTGCTGGAGCAACAATGGAATTAAGCGTTCCGGTAAATAAGGCTTAAGCACGTTTTTGATCGCTTTTTTAGCATCGACCGATGCCAATTCCAGCGTCTCACGGTAGACTTCATCGGCATGTTTGTGAGGCTGCAAATCGAGAGTCAATAACACCGTGTTCACCTTATCCTTTTTCATTCCCTTGACGACAAACTGACTGCACCGCAAAGCAGTCGGGCCAGATAGACCAAAATGTGTAAAAATCATATCTCCTTCATGGACGACAACTTTCTTTTGCTTCGCATTCCATACGGTCAGACTGATGTCGCGTAAGGATAGTCCCTGAAGCTCTTTCGTCTGGATAAACGTCTCGCCTGAGGTCAACGGCACCTCTGTTGGATACAGCTCCGTAATGGTATGCCCTGCTTGTTCTGCCCATGCATAGCCGTCACCTTCCGAGCCTGTATGCGGGACGGATTTGCCACCAACGGCTACAATGACATTACGGCTATGTAGGATTTCACCGGAACGCAGTCGCACCCCAGCTGTATGACCTTCATTGTAAATAACCTCTTGAACAGGACAGCTTGTCCGAATCTCGACTCCTTGAGAGCGTACCTTGTTGATCAAAGCATCGACAACTGTTTTGGCTTTGTCCGTCACTGGAAACATACGCCCGTTGTCTTCTTCCTTTAAGGCTATACCCAACTGTTCAAAAAAGGCGATGATATCCCGATTGCCGAAAGCCGCCAGTGCACTGTGCAGAAATCGGCCATTGCCGGGAATGTGCCGAATGAGTTCGTCCAGCTCTTTGGCATTCGTGACATTGCAACGGCCTCCACCAGAGATCCCCAGCTTACGCCCGAGTTTATTTCCCTTTTCCAGCAAAATCACCTTGGCACCTTCACCGCTGGCAGCAGCAGCAGCCATTAATCCGGCTGAGCCGCCTCCGATCACAATAACGTCGTAAGTCATTAACCTCTTCCTTTTCGTCGACAAATTTTCAAAATCATTCAGAACGGCGTAACCGATTTTTCATCATAACGTAATACCGTCACTTTAGATACCTTTCGAGTATAGTAAACGCACATATCTTTCAATTGTAGGGATTTGGATTGCGTAAAAACGCTCCTCTTATAAACATCTAGTATTTAGCAAATTTTGTCGTTCTACACCGGGATTTTAACACATATATTGTAATATATTGTAGCCTGTGCTTTAATTCAACTAACGGCGTCAAGGAAAGATGATGAGGGGGAGAAGTCCTTGTTAATTGCGTTGAAGGAAAGTGTGCTCCAAGTTCTCCTTGCCGTTATATCGGCGGGTTTTTTCTCTATATTAACGGATTATGGGGATAAGAAAAAGGTTTGGGGTGGCAATCTGCTTCCTGGACCCAATCAAGGAATACTGTATTTGTGTTGC
>NZ_WUDQ01000120.1:0-9069 GCF_009827695.1 Paenibacillus sp. OT2-17
AAAAATTTCATGGAAGAAAATTTCTATTCCGTCGATACGTTGGACGAAATGAAGACTCTCATGGAGGAAAAACGCGGTTTTACTTTGGCAGGTTGGTGCGGATCTGAAGAATGTGAAGACAAAGTTAAAGAAGTGACAGGTGCTACAAGCCGTAATATACCGTTTAAAACAACCGAGCAAAAGTCCACATGTTTGTGCTGTGGCAAACCTGCCAAGCATACAGTAGTGTTCGCACGGGCGTACTAATATAGAAGTAGGGCAATACCACTATACTCACTTCATTCTCTTCGCCGACAGGGTAGCTGTTACCGGACAACGTTCCGAAGGATCTATGTCGTTGTGAGGAGGATTAAAGAGGGTTACGAAAAGCTTTTGCGGTCGGAGATGTTTTTGACGCAGAAGCTTTTCATGTTTTCAGAATGGTAGATTTGAAATTGGGGGGAGAGCCATGGGCGGAGCTGAAGAAAAGAGAAAGCGGCTGGAACTGCTGATGAAGCAGGTTGTGATGCCGACGGGAGTGGTTGAACCTTATTTTTTGGACGGTTGGATTGATCAAGTGGAGATTAGCCGTACCAATAAGGATTGGAATATCACTATTGCCAAGGAGACACTGGTCCCCGCTCAGGTGTATCGTACGTTCTGTATTCAAGTACAGGAAAAAATGAGTCACATCGCAAAAATTACGTTCCGTTTTCAGTATAGTGAGCAGATTCAGCCGGGTGATATCATTAGTGAATACTGGAAACTTTTTCTAGAGTGGGTACATCGTGAGATTCCTTCTGTTAACGGTTGGTTGAATCGGGCTGTGCATGAGTGGGAAGACGGTCTATTATTGCTAACGATGAGCGACAGTATGTCATTGGAACTGGCGCGTAAAAAGCAGATAGATCAAGCTATCGTCAAATTTTACAATAAATATTTCGGGCTCTCTATGCGCATTAAAGTCCAGGTGGGTGAAAGTAACCAGGAGGCATTACAGCAATTCCAAGAGAAGAAGATGCAGGAAGAACGCGAAGTTATTCAGCAGATGATGGAAAGTATGGAATCCGAAATGCCGCCTTTGGACGAAGAAGAAGGAGACGTACGGCTTCAATTTGGTTATGACATCAAAGAACCGGCTGTTCCGATGCAAGATATTCAGGACGAAGAAAAGAAAGTCACCTTACAGGGGACAATCTTCGGTTTGGATAGTAAAGAATTGCGCAATGGCAGTACGTTGTTTACGTATTATTTGACCGACTTTAGTGATTCCCTGCAAATGAAAATGTTTGCTAAAACTAAAGAAGATCTGAAGATCCTCAGTTTGTTGGCTAACGGGAAATGGGTCAAAGTGCGGGGGCGAGTTGAATATGATCGTTTTATGCAAATTCCCGAGCTGGTTATGATTCCTTCCGATCTAGTTGAAGTACAGGCTCCACCCACACGTAAGGATAAGGCAGAGGAAAAACGGGTTGAGTTCCATCTACACACAAAGATGAGTGCAATGGATGCTGTCGCCTCGATTGATCAATACGTCAAAACAGCCGCCAAATGGGGGCACAAAGCGATTGCGGTCACCGATCACGGTGGTGTGCAATGCTATCCTGATGCAGCAAAAGCAGCAAAGAAAAACGGAATTAAAATGATCTACGGTATTGAGGCCAACGTGGTTAATGATGCCGTTGAGGTTGTAATGCAGGCACAACCATTAAATTTGAAAACAGCGACTTATGTCGTTTTTGATATTGAAACCACCGGTTTATCGGTTACACAGAATAAAATTATTGAGATTGCGGCTGTAAAAATGCATGATGGCAAAGAAGTTGATCGTTATGCTACCTTTGTCAATCCGCATGAGCGTATACCCTACAATATCCAGCAACTGACCAATATTAACGATGAAATGGTCAAGGATGCGCCGGATGTAGAACCTGTTATGAAGGAGTTTGTAGCTTTTGCTGGCGATGCTGTATTGGTTGCCCATAATGCGCGATTTGATGTCGGCTTTATCCAGGCCACCCTTCGAAATATGGGTTTGCCTGAAATGACTAATCCGGTACTGGATACGCTCGAACTGGCTCGTTTACTGTTTCCAACGATGAAAAACCACCGTTTGAATACGCTGACGACCAAATATAAAGTGGCGCTCGAAAGCCATCACCGGGCCATTGACGATACAGTCGCACTGACTGAAGTGCTGAACGGCTTGCTGAATGATGCGGAACAAATTAAGGGTTTAAAAATGCTCGATCGTCTGAATGATTATGTGGGTAAGGATTTATCGACCGTTCGTCCTTTTCACTGCTGTATTTATGCCCTCAACCCGATTGGCAAAAAAAATCTGTACAAGCTGGTTTCGATGTCTCATACCGAATATTTCAAGCGTGTGCCTTGTATTCCTAAATCAAAATTGTCAGAAATGAGAGACGGATTGCTTATTATTTCTGGCTGCGAAAAAGGAGAGTTCTTCGAGGCTGTATTGAACAAGTCCGAGGAAGAGGCCGAGGAAATTGCACAGTTTTATGATGTATTGGAGATTCAGCCTTTGACAATGTATATGCATCTAGTGGAAAAGCAATTGGTAAGTGGGCCTGATGCTCTGAAAACGGCGATACGCAAAGTATGCGAAATTGGTCGGCGACTTGATAAGCCCGTAATTGCCACAGGTAATGTTCACTATTTGGAAACTCGCGATAAGCTGTATCGTGATATTACGATACACGGCATTACGGGATTTAGCCCGCTAAAAGATATTCGTAAGCCAGATGCGCATTTACGCACCACAGACGAAATGCTGGCAGAATTCGAGTTTTTGGGCGAGGAGAAAGCCTATGAAGTCGTTGTGAAGAATACCATTGAGCTGGCGGATCGGTTTGAGGAGCTGGAGCTGTTCCCTGACAAGCTGTTTACACCTTTGCTGGATGGGGCGGACGAGGAAATCCGCAACACTTGCTACGAGACGGCTAAATCCATCTATGGTGAGGAATTGCCCGAGGTGGTTGTAGCCCGCCTTGAAAAAGAACTGGAGCCGATTATTAAATACGGTTTCTCTGCCAATTATCTCATTTCCGAGCGTCTGGTTAAAAAGTCTAATAAGGATGGATATCTGGTAGGTTCACGGGGTTCTGTTGGATCTTCTGTGGTCGCTACCTTTCTCGGAATTTCCGAGGTTAATCCACTGCCTGCACATTATATTTGTGGTAATCCTGAATGCAGACATAGCGAATGGATTTTGGACGGTAGTGTGCCGAGCGGATTTGACTTGCCAGACAAAAACTGTCCGAACTGTGGTGGCAAATTGAAGGGGGAGGGACAGGATATTCCGTTTGAAACGTTTCTTGGGTTTAAGGGAGATAAAGTTCCCGATATTGACTTGAACTTCTCTGGCGAATATCAGCCTGTCGCACATAACTATACGAAAGTATTGTTTGGTGAGAAAAGTGTATTTCGTGCTGGAACCATAGGTACAGTTGCCGAGAAAACAGCCTTTGGCTTTGCAAAGAAATATGAAGAGGCGCATCATAAAAAATGGCGTGGGGCTGAGCTGAACAGGCTGGCTTCGGGCTGTACAGGGGTCAAACGCAGTACCGGGCAACATCCAGGCGGAATTGTCGTTGTTCCCGATTATATTGAGGTCGAGGATATTACGCCGGTACAGTATCCCGCCGATGATACAAGCTCGGAATGGAAAACAACGCATTTTGATTATCACGCTTTTGATGCGAATTTACTCAAACTCGATATTCTGGGTCATGATGATCCGACTATGATGAGAATGCTTCAGGATTTGACCGGTGTCGATCCTACGACCATTCCAATGAATGATCCTAAAGTGATGAGCATGTTCAACTCCACGGAGGCGCTCGGTGTAACCCCCCAGCAAATCCGCACGCCTGTAGCAACCTATGGTGTACCGGAGATGGGAACGAAGTTTGTACGCCAAATGCTAGTAGAGTCGCAGCCAAGTTCTTTTGCTGATTTACTGCAAATATCCGGACTGTCTCACGGCACGGGCGTATGGCTGGGGAATGCACAGGAACTGATTAAGAATAATACCTGCAACATCAAGACTGTAATTGGTTGCCGTGATGATATCATGTTGTTTCTGATTTACAAGGCAGGGATGGACGCAGGTCTGGCCTTTAAAATTACGGAGAGCGTACGTAAAGGTAAGGGGCTTAGTGCTGAATGGATTGAGGAAATGAAAAAATGCAAAGTGCCACAATGGTACATTGATTCTTGTCTGAAAATCCAGTACATGTTTCCGAAGGCGCATGCTGCAGCCTATGTTATTTCAGCAGTGCGCACAGCGTACTTTAAGCTGTATCATCCGATTGAATATTATGCGACTTACTTTTCAGTACGTGCAGCCGATTTTGATATTGAGCTGTGCTGTCAGGGATATGATGCAATCGCGCGGAAGATTGTCGAAATTGAGCAACTCGGCTTTCAGGCACCGCCCAAAGAAAAAGGGATGCTTCCGATCCTAGAAATGGCTCTGGAAATGACGGCTCGCGGGTTTAGTTTTAAATCCATTGATTTGTACCGTTCCGAAGCTACACGCTTCAAGGTCGATGGAGATTCACTCATTCCGCCATTCGGAGCTCTTCAGGGAATTGGAGACAATGCAGCACGTAACATCGCAGCCTCCCGTGAACAGGGTGAATTTTTGTCTGTCGAGGATTTTCAACAAAAATCGAAGGCAAGTAAAACCATTGTCGAAATGCTATCCCAGTTGGGATGCTTTCGAGGTCTGCCAGAGAGTAATCAGCTGTCTCTGTTTTAATCCGAACTACAGTAGTCAAGCTCTGGCACTTGTCACATAACTATGGTTATGTTATAATTTTTTTGGTAATCATGGAGATAAAACCGTTGCTAAAAGAGTGGGGAAACCCACTCTTTACTGTTTGATATACAGTTACAACGTGAAAAGGTTATTTTTGGGCACGAAACCGGTACGCCGGTTTATTTGCAGTGAGCCCGAAATGAACATTACATCAAATGAAAATGAAAATGCCGGTGATGGAGAAGCATTGTCCATGGCAATAGGGCGTCTTTTTTTCACCACAGGAAAGTTCACTTTTGGAGGTTATAATCTTTGAGCACACCAAAGATCAAATCAGTAGTAGAAGAAATGGCCCAACCTTACCTCGATGAGCATGGTTTTGAACTGGTCGATGTCGAGTATGTCAAAGAGGGCAGCAATTGGTTTCTTCGCGTTTTTGTAGACAAAGACGGAGGAATTGATCTGGACGACTGCAGTATGATCAGTGAATATCTGGGGCAAAAGTTGGATGAAAATGACCCTGTTTCTACAGCATATTTTCTGGAAGTGTCTTCACCAGGCGCCGAAAGACCGCTAAAAAAAGCGGAGGACGTTACTAAAGCGGTAGGCAAAAACGTATTCGTTACTACATACGAGCCGATCAACGGCCTGAAGGAATTCGAAGGTCGTTTGCTTTCTTTTGAAGATGGGGAACTCACCGTTCAAAGCGGACAAAAGAAGCATGTTATACCTTATGACAAGGTAGCTGGTGCAAGGCTCGCGATCATATTTTAATTCAGATTTGACTGTTGCTGTTTGACATGTACTACATGTTTTTTTACCTCGTGTGCCGACCAGTACGCAGGTGCATCATTTGAAAGGGGGAGCAGTAATCCATGAGTATGGATTTTATTGAAGCAATGAACGAGTTGGAAAGAGAAAAGGGGATCAGCAAGGATGTGCTGTTTGAGGCCATTGAAGCAGCCTTGATTTCCAGTTACAAACGGAATTTCAACACCGCACAAAACGTGCGTGTTGATATGAACCGCAACTCGGGAGTCATTAAGGTATATGCCCGCAAGCTGATCGTTGAGGAGGTATTGGATCCTCGCACCGAGATTTCGTTGCCTGCAGCCCGTGAGATTAACCCGCATTTTCAGTTGGAAGATATCGCTGAAATTGAAGTCACACCACGTGATTTTGGACGGATTGCTGCACAAACTGCGAAGCAGGTCGTGACCCAGCGTATCCGCGAAGCGGAACGGGGACTGATCTACAACAAGTTTGTGGACAAGGAAGAAGATATTGTAACAGGAACTGTACAGCGCCAAGACCCACGTAATATTTATATTGATCTTGGTAAGGTGGAAGCGGTTCTTCCGTTGGGCGAACTGATGCCTAATGAGAAATTTAGCCATCTGGATCGAATTAAGGCTTATATCACCAAGGTAGAAAACACAACCAAAGGACCGCAAATTATGCTGTCCCGATCACATCCGGGTCTGCTTAAGCGTTTGTTCGAACTCGAAGTGCCTGAAATTTTTGATGGTGTTGTAGAGATTCGTTCCGTAGCGCGTGAAGCAGGCTTCCGTTCTAAAATCGCGGTTCATTCCCGTAACGCCGAGGTTGATCCGGTCGGCTCTTGTGTGGGTCCTAGAGGTACACGTGTACAGACCATTGTAAATGAGCTGCGTGGCGAAAAAATTGACATTGTACGTTATTCCGATAATGTTGATGAATACGTGGCTAATGCGCTGAGTCCATCCAAGGTGCTCGAAGTGCAAGTATTTGAAGAAGAGAAAATGGCGCGTGTTATTGTGCCTGATTATCAGCTTTCTCTTGCTATTGGTATCAAAGGGCAAAATGCTCGCCTTGCTGCTAAGCTTACGGGCTGGAAAATTGATATTAAGAGTGAAACACAGGCGGAGGAAGAACTCGGCAGACCGAGAACATCCACCGATGAAATGCATCAGGATTCCGTTTCTGTAGATTAAGCGGAGTGTAGGGGGGTTAATGCATGAAACAGAGAAAGATACCTTTGCGCAAATGTGTGGCCTGTCATGAAATGATGCCAAAGAAGCAGTTGATCCGTGTCGTCAAAACCCCTGAAGACGAAGTGTTGATTGACTTGACTGGCAAAAAGTCGGGACGCGGCGCTTACTTGTGCGGCAAAGCCGCCTGCTTCAAGCTGGCTCAAAAGAGCAAGGCACTGGATCGAGCATTGAAGCACTCGGTTCATCCTGATATTTATGAGCAGCTAAGTCGTGATTTTGCTGCCGTCGAGGAAGAATTCCTGGCGGCACAAGGCAGCGTGCAGGATGAATAAGGCGCTGTCTGGATTGGGTCTTGCCATGAGAGCTGGCAAGCTGCTAACAGGTGATGAGATCGTTTATAAAGCGATCAGGTCTTCAGAAGCCAAACTGGTCATTCTTGCGAAAGATGCTTCAATGAATACTCAAAAGAAATTCCGCGACAAATGCGGGACGTACAAAATCCCCTTATTGATAGGATTTGACCGGGAAAGCTTGGGAAGCAGTATCGGCAAACCTGAACGGGTTGTGCTGGCTGTGACGGATCAAGGATTCGCGAAATTGATCAAGAAACATGCGGGGATAATGTCGGAGGTGGAGTATATTGAGTAAACAAGAAAGCAAAGACAAAGTGCGGGTATACGAATATGCCAAATCGTTGAACATGAGCAGCAAAGAAATTATCACCATTCTTAAACGGCTGGATATTCCCGTGAACAACCATATGAGCGTCATGGAACATGATGCCGTAGGTAAAGTGGAAAGTTTTTTTAAGAATATTAAATCCAATGCTGCGGCCAAGCAAGGCGGGGCAGGTACGGCGCAAGTAAGCTCGAATCAGGCCGGTTCAAGCCAGAATAGTAATCATTCAACTGAGCAAACCAAAAATCAACAGGAAAAGCAGGTAAGTATGAATAGGACAAACAACAACCAAAACAGTAACCGAAGTAGCGCTCCAAAAGCGCAAAGCAGTCAGCAGGGCGGTCAAAACCGCAGTCAACAAAGTACTAGCAGACCCACTGGTCAGCAAAGTACACAGAACCGCAGTAATGGTCAACAACAGGGAGGACAACAGCGTCCCGGCGGTAACACAGGTTCGCGTCCTCAAGGTAACCAAAGCACTAACTCACGCCCTCAGGGAAGTAGTCAGGGTGGTACGGCTGTAAGAACATCATCCTCCACAGGTAGCAACAATGCGAACCGTAGTGGTGGCAACCGTACAGGTAGTAACTCCAGCAACGGTGGTAACCGTTCCGGTCAAGGACGTTTTGACGATAACCGTCAAGGCGGCGGACGCGGTGGTAACGGTG
Organism: Paenibacillus sp. OT2-17; assembly: GCF_009827695.1. Classification (NCBI taxonomy): domain Bacteria; kingdom Bacillati; phylum Bacillota; class Bacilli; order Caryophanales; family Paenibacillaceae; genus Paenibacillus; species Paenibacillus sp. OT2-17. Next base: position 8,085 of record NZ_WUDQ01000120.1, read on the forward strand.
GTCGGGGAGGCAATAATCGCGGCGGCAGCAATCGTGGCGGGAAATTTAACAATCGTGGTAAAGGTCAACAACAGGAGCGTCGCGAGAAAATCGACAACACGCCTAAGAAAATTATTGTGCGTGGTGAGATGACCGTAGGCGAAACAGCCAAGCTTCTTCATAAGGATGCGTCAGAAGTCATCAAAAAGCTGATTGTGCTCGGAACAATGGCGACCATCAACCAGGAACTGGATATGGATACCATCCTCTTGCTTGCCGGAGACTTTGGTGTCGAGGTAGAAGTGAAAATTCCTGTCGAAGAAGATCGTTTTGAAACCGTGGAAGAAAATGATGATCCTGCGGATCTCAAAACACGTCCACCGGTTGTAACGATTATGGGTCACGTCGATCACGGTAAAACAACTTTGCTGGATGCCATTCGCTCAACTAATGTAACCGGTGGCGAAGCTGGCGGTATTACACAGCATATTGGTGCATACCAAGTTGAAATTAACAGCAAAAAAATCACTTTCCTGGATACACCGGGTCACGAAGCCTTTACTGCTATGCGTGCACGTGGTGCCCAAGTGACAGATATGACGATTATCGTGGTTGCAGCTGACGACGGTGTTATGCCACAGACGGTCGAAGCTATTAACCATGCGAAGGCGGCAGGTCTGCCCATTATCGTAGCTGTGAACAAGATCGACAAACCGGATGCCAACCCGGATAAAGTGAAGCAAGAACTCACTGAATATGAATTGGTACCTGAAGAGTGGGGCGGCGATACAATTTTCGTCAACGTTTCCGCGAAACAAAGAATGGGTCTGGAAGACCTGCTCGAGATGATTCTGCTCGTAGCTGAAGTGAATGAGTACAAAGCGAACCCGAACAAACGGGCACGTGGTACCATCATCGAGGCAGAACTGGATAAAGGTCGCGGTTCTGTAGCCCGTATCCTCGTTCAGAACGGTACACTGAAAGTCGGCGATGCTTTCGTAGCGGG
>NZ_WUDQ01000121.1:0-9036 GCF_009827695.1 Paenibacillus sp. OT2-17
ACCACGAGTAAAGAGACATTGGACCAGGAACCAATGCGAAAAAGCGAGGGTGTTGCATGAAGGTTTGGTGAGGATAGACGTTTTTCCTCATTTCATCGACGACCTCTTGTATCGGTCTTCCTTTTTTTGGAAAACCAATTCCCCTTAAATGAGCTATTGTATCCCCATCTGCAGTGTTGATTACTTTTCGGGATCGAATATTGTTATTTTCTGCAATATATGAATGTACGAACTGTTCAATAATCTCACCTAATTGCTGATTTGGTTCTTGATTCATTATAAGCATCTCCTTTGCTTAACTTCAATCAAGTATAATATAACATCTGTTGTCATTTTGTGAGATTCACCGATTTCATCATTACGTTTATTTTTAGGCACTTGGCTATTACATAAATTAATTTTCAAGGTCAAAGATGGCTATACAACGGGGCTTGCTGGAATGGAGTTATTAAAAGATTTGAATTTTATGCTTTTCTAGATACATTGCAAAATGTGATTAATCATATAAAGCAGAAAATGGCTAGTTTGATATCCAGAATATTGAATTCGTTTTATCAAGTTTATTTCTGCTGTTATGCTAAACCCACCCCGTAAACTCCAGTATAGACGCTTTCGCGGATTGGGCTTCGGATTGCGCCCCTTTACGCCATTCTTTTGGCGGCTTTCCCATAAGCCTGGAGAAGCAACGGTTGAAGCTGGAAATGGAATGAAAACCGACTTGTTCGGAGATCGAAAGAATAGAATCTTCCGTGCTTTTTAACTGCTTGCAAGCCTCTTCGATTCGGGTGCTGTTTAGGAAATCGAGAGGCGACGTCCCCATAATTTCATGGAATTTTCTTCGAAAATGAGTTGTACTTAAATGGCACAGGTCGGCCAAAAAATCCATAGTAATGGGGTTCATATAGTTTTTCGTGATGTACTCCAGAACCGGAGAAATGACAAAATCGCTTTTCAGGCTATGCTCTGTTTCTTGATCTGCCAACAGTTCATTCCTGGAATGAATTCTAAGGAGTTCTATGTAAAGGGATAGCAATAAGCCGTAGGCACTTTCCTGATAGTAAGGATTCTGCTGTTTTAATTCCTCTACGATTGAAGTCGCAAGTGTATAAACCTTGGGATGTTGCTCCTTATTCAATATACAGTTCGTTCCCTTCACCACCCACAAATTTGGCTCGAAGTTGCTGTAAGCACTTTTAAATGAATGTTGAAAGAGGTCCTCTGGCGAAAAAAAGATATAAGACCAAAGACTGGCTGTATTTGGCGAACTATACGTGGTATGAGGAAGATACCTGGGGATGAAGGTCACATCGCCCGCTTTGAAGGGTACAGATTCTCCTTTGATCTCCATGGTACCGCTATCTGAATAGCATATACCAATCTCCAAATGGTTATGGAAATGGAGATGCTCACTTTTAATATCTGAAATCTTCCAACGCTCACCGCTTAATAGCAAGACAGGGAAATTTATAGGCAAGCTGTAGTGCCGATATTCTATAACGGGCTTCTTTTTTCTGGGCATATTCAATACCCCCATGACTTTGATTTTAACCAGCAGATATACATCAGGATTTTGCAAAATTCGATTCCAATCGCTCCAAGGTGCAATATATAGACGAACTAGACCATTTCGATCTATATACTGTTTATTGGAAGTCGCTTATTGGATTTTTGCAAAATCATCACATAAATGATTGGAATTGCACAGTTTTGTTGCGAATATGCTTAGATGGAGACTATTTTACTGCGTACAATGGAATAAGTAAAGCGTTTTCAAAACGGCGACAAACAGCTCTCAAGCGCCTTTGGGGGCGTGTGCGCTAGGAGAGGGGAATAAAGATGCTTCAATTGAATTGTGACAAGGAAGAGATATTAAAAGTTATCGACAAAGTCGTCAGAAAAACAATGGCGATGGATTTGACGTGGGACTGGCCTTGCGGTGTGGCTTATTATGGTGTATCCACGGCCTATACAAAAACAGGAAATAAAGACTATTTGAATATGCTTGTGCAATGGGCAGATGAATATATCGAGCTGGGGCTGCCGCACTGGACGGTAAACACATGTGCCATGGGTCATATGCTGATCACATTGTATGAAGAAACAGGGGACCAAAAATATTGGGATATTGCGATGAGCAAGGTGGATTATATTCGGAACCATGCTCTTAGGTTCGGAGGCAATGTTCTGCAACATACGGTATCCGTTGCTAATGATTTTCCAGAACAGGCATGGGCGGACACATTGTTTATGGCGGCATTTTTTCTGCTCCGTGTAGGAACCAAATTAAAGGATGAGGAAATGATCCAGGACGCCTTAAATCAATATTACTGGCATATCAAATACCTGCAAGACCCTAGTAGCGGTTTCTGGTACCATGGCTACAATAATGTCAAGCAGGATCACATGTCCGGATTTTTCTGGGGGAGAGCGAATGCTTGGGGAGCCTATACCATGTCGCAAGTTAAAATTCATTTGAAGGACTGGTATTTATATCCGCAGTGCATGGACGTAGAGTGTTCGCTTCGGGATCAACTGGCGGCACTAAAGGGTGTTCAAACGGAGAACGGCCTATGGCGGACGGTACTGGATGACGAGGAGTCCTACGAGGAGGTGTCTGCATCTTGCGGAATCGCGGCAGCCATGATCAATAACGGCAATCCGCTGCATACCAAATACGTGCAAAAGACATTGGACGGCATCTTGAACCATATTAGCGAGGACGGACGGGTACTAGGTGTGTCGGGCGGCACAGCGGTTATGAAAGATCGGGATGGGTATCGCAATATTCCAAAAGACTGGATTCAGGGCTGGGGACAAGGCTTGGCGTTGGCTTTTCTATCCGATATGTTGAATTAGGAGGGATCGAAGTTGTCTAAACAAACAACGGGGGCCTTTACACTACCGGGAGAATCTGGTTATGAGGCGCTGACCCTAAAATTAGCTGAACGGTGGGGTGCCGATGTCATTCGTGATAGTGACGGCACGCAATTGTCCGACGAGATTATTAACGCTGGGTACGGCATATATTCGACAATCTGTATCATCAGAGATCATAACGAGTGGGCGTCCCACAATCTTGACAAGCTGCAGCAGTGTTTTTTAATTACAAATCCGAAGGTAGCTGTACAAGATTATATATCCATCTATCTGATGGAGGATTTTTTTGCTGAACAATTCAAAGTGAATGATTCCAAAGAGGCATTTAACTACTGGCAGGTTTTTGACAGAACGACCGGGGAGGAAGTTCCAAGAGAACAGTGGAATTATGAAAGGGAATCCGGAAATGTGGTCATTACCGGAATTGTTCCTTGGCATAAATACACGGTAAGCTTCATGGCCTACCGGATCTGGGAAGAGATTTCCATGTACAATCACACAACGAATCATTGGGACAAAGAGCATTTGATGCAGATAGATCCCATCTATGTAGAAACGCAAAAGTATCTGCTGGATTGGATGGAAAATTGGTGTCTCCATCATAAGGAAACCACGGTTGTTCGGTTTACCTCCTTATTTTATAATTTCGCCTGGATCTGGGGTAGTAATGAGCGCAATCGCCATCTGTTCTCTGACTGGGGTTCATATGATTTTACGGTAAGTTCAAGAGCGCTTGATCTGTTTGCCAAGAAATACGGGTATTCGATGACTGCCGAGGATTTTGTGAATGGCGGGAAATACCGCGTCAGTCATATCCCGGCTGAGCAGCGCAAGCTGGATTGGATGGAATTTATCAATGATTTTGTAATCGAATTTGGCAAGAAATTAATTGACATTGTGCATAGGCACGACAAGCTGGCCTATGTTTTCTATGATGACAGTTGGGTTGGTATGGAGCCTTACAATGACCGTTTTCAAGAGTTTGGATTTGACGGGTTGATTAAATGTGTGTTCTCAGGTTACGAGGCGAGACTTTGCTCAGGTGTAAAAGTGAATACACATGAGATTCGGCTGCATCCATACTTATTTCCGGTTGGTTTAGGCGGGCTTCCTACCTTTATGGAAGGGGGGAACCCCACGCTGGATGCCAAAAAGTATTGGATTAATATTCGGCGCGCCTTGCTGCGGGAGCCTATTGACCGAATTGGACTGGGCGGATATTTGCACCTTGTAGAGCCTTACCCGGATTTTTGCGATTACATCGAAAAGATTGCCAATGAATTCAGAGAAATTAAGGAACTGCACCATGAAGGCAAGCCCTATCACATGAAGACGAAGGTAGCTATTCTGCATAGTTGGGGAAAATTGAGATCGTGGACATTGTCCGGACATTTCCATGAAACATATATGCATGATTTGGTTCATGTCAATGAGGCTTTATCCGGATTGCCGATTGAAGTGAAATTCATTGATTTTGAAGATATCCGTCAGGGAATTCTACAGGATTGTGATGTAGTGATCAATGCCGGCTCTGCTGGTTCAGCATGGAGTGGTGGGGAGTACTGGAATGACAACAAGTGTGTGGACTTACTGACCCAATGGGTTTATGAGGGGGGGACCTTTATTGGCATCAACCAGCCTTCTGCGGTCGAAGGCCACGACAGCTTTTTCAGAATGGCACATGTTCTTGGACTGGATGAGGATACAGGTTCCAGAGTAGGTCATGGAAGATGGGCATACGAGGTTAGGGATGAGCATGGTTTGGTGCCTGAAGGAGCCAGTATAACGCCAAAGAATAGCATTTATCTTACCGATGGGTCAGCTGCGGTAGTGGAAGAAACGAGTGGTATGATAACACTGTCTACTCATGCCTTCGGTAAAGGAAAGGGGATATACCTTCCTTCTTTCGAATTCAGCTGGGAAAACACAAGGTTGCTGCTGAATTTGATTCGCTTTGCAGGCAATGAGTTACATGAAACGAAGTACATTACGGATAACCTATATACAGAGTGTGCTTATTATCCAGAAAGTAAAATGTTGGTTGTTATTAACAATAGCGATCAACTTCAAAGAACGACGATTGATACGGAATATGGCAAACAAACCATGGAATTAGAACCGTATGACACCATGATCACCCATATCGGCTTAACAAAATCGGTATAGGAACGGAAAATATGAGAAGTAGCGGTATCAAGCCCTCCTTTATTTTAAGGAAGGGCTTTTTGTTTCAGCACCTCCAGAAAATCAAGCCAATTTACCGGGGATTTTGTCCATTCAAAAGTATCTACTCCATCATTAACTATAAGTAAAACAATTAAGGAGATGATTTCTTTGAGAAAGGCAACCTTAATGAAAATTAAAAAAACAGAAGCAAAGTTGGGAAAAAAACTAAAAAAAAATAGTCACGTGATTATGAATCTTAAAAAAGCCATTCGTGTAACTCAACTTGGAGATGGGTTCGCACGATTCACTTTCGCACCGATCACTATTTCTCCTAATAGCTTTAGAAGCACTACGATTAACGGTAACGCCTACAATCTGATTAGCGGTGCATGGACTTTCTCTGGAAATGAACAAGGGTTTCTTCTCAATAATTATTCCGCGGCCGAAGACAGATGGGTATTTACTGCATGGAATCCAACTGGATTCACAAGAACGGTATCCTATGCTGTTATCGCCAAACGGAAGCCATGATTCAAATGTCATAGCTAGTAAAGAAAAGGAGCTTGCAGGTTCCTTTTCTTTACTAGAATGTAGAGAAAATTTTGAACAAACCTTCGATGATCTTATAATTTTTGATAGTGGTTTAAGAGGTGCTCAACTCTATCTTTAATAATCTGTTTTAAAGATTCAGGCTTCACTGATCGTACATAATGACCATATCTCATAAAATATTGAGCTATAAATTCTTCTTCTCCTGGATTATAAAATCCCTTAATGACTGTCTTATCACCATTTTCTATTTTCATAGAAGGATAATGTTCTTTATAAAAAATATCCTTGGCTTGTTCTACAATCTCTACTTCAAAGTCAATGCTCTTCTCAGCTTGATACATTTCTAATGAACGACTAAGGAGTTCATCTATAGAAAAGCGAGAATTGTTCTCCTCTTCTTCTACAAAGGTGATTCGATCACATCTGAAAACTCTATATTTATTCGTATGTAACTCTATTCCAGTAGCATACCATTGACCAAACTTAGCAGAAATTTTGAAAAATTGAACATAGTAACTTTTTTTCTGATTATTTTTTACATATTTAACTTTACAGGTGCTCTCATTAAGAATGCTTGTTAGAATTTTATCTAAATAACGACTAACATGATTATGCTGATATATTTCAAATTGTAAAACCTTTTTCATTTTATGAATCTGGTTTAGTTGTATTTTAGAAAGACAGTGTTCAAACTTTTCATTGAGTTTATTAACACTTAAATGAAAGGGGGTGGATTGATAAGCTTCTAACGTCAACATTGCAAAGTACAGAGCATATACCTCATCCATTGTAAAAATAATGGGGGATAACAATCTATTTTTTAAGATACCATATCGTCCATGTCTGCCATGTTCCGAAAAAATAGGCATACCTAATTGTTCTAATGAATTAATATCACGTAGAGCTGTACTTTTTGAAATATGGTATTTATCCATTAGGTCATTTAAATTAAAGAACTCTCGACTGTTTAAGTATCTGATCATGTCATTTAATCTTTCCGATTTCTTCATCTAAATCTCCTTATAAAGGTGTCATGTTTTGATACCTTTTTATATGATAATAAGTTCAAGGGAATATTTCAAATTCATAAGATATCTACACATATAAAAGGAGATTGATACCATGAGTACAACACTGGAAGTAGCTATTTTCTTATCCATGAACGGAAAGGCAAAAGAAGCTATACATTTTTACAAAAAACACTTCAACGCAAAGGAATTGTTTCTTGTTACCTATCAAGACATGGCCCAACGTGACAGCTCCATACAGCTTACTGATGAAAATAAAAATTATATTTCTCATTCTGTCTTAACCATCGGAAAAACAAAGATAATGATAGCAGAAGATACAATGAATCCCGGTGAAAAATATACAGTAGGGAATAATACTTCATTATGTATTCAAAGTGCTGACCTAGAAGAAATTAAACGTTTTTATAATAGCTTAATTACAGATGATCGAGTGAAAATTATTGTGCCATTATCTAATAATATGTTTAGCCAAGCCTACGGTATTATTGAAGACCCATTCGGTATTCAAATACAATTAATGTTTGATAATCGATTATAATAAAAAAGCATATTCTATGTTCCATGTTTCATAATTGGATAATAAATGGGCAGAAGTAAAAACTAAAATGGGAAAACCTAAGATACCGCAGCAGAAAAGGAGACACTATGACGGAGAAAAAAGAAATAGCAGATAAAATAGGGTGGAACTTCGACAACAGTTACTCTCGTTTGCCGGAATCATTGTTTACAAAGCTCAACCTAACTCCTGTCCGCTCACCAAAGCTGATCATTCTTAATCATCCGTTGGCAGCATCACTGGGGTTGAACGGCACGGCGCTGCAAGGGAATGATGGCGTAGCGGAGCTGGCCGGCAACCAGGTTCCTGAAGGGGCTATGCCTCTTGCTCAAGCTTACGCAGGGCATCAATTCGGGCATTTTAACATGTTAGGAGACGGACGTGCTCTGCTGCTTGGCGAACAGATCAATCCCTTGGGTGAACGGGTTGATATTCAGCTCAAGGGCTCAGGCAGAACGCCATACTCCCGTGGTGGTGACGGTCGTGCGGCACTTGGTCCGATGCTTCGCGAATACATCATCAGTGAGGCGATGCATGCGCTAGGTATTGCTACCACCCGCAGCTTGGCGGTCGTATCCACGGGTGAGTCGATCATCCGGGAAACCGAGCAGCCCGGAGCCATTCTGACCCGTGTGGCTGCCAGTCATCTTCGCGTCGGAACCTTTCAATACGTCTCAGCATGGGGCACGTCTCAAGATCTCCGTGCTCTGGCTGATTATACATTGGAAAGACACTACCCGGAAGTTGCCAATGACGAAAACCGTTACCTTTCACTGCTTCAGGAAGTGATTAAGCGTCAGGCCGAGCTGATTGCCAAATGGCAGCTAGTTGGTTTTATTCACGGGGTGATGAACACCGACAATATGACCCTTAGCGGAGAAACCATTGATTATGGTCCTTGCGCCTTCATGGATACCTATAATCCTGAGACGGTGTTCAGTTCCATCGATAGGCAGGGCCGCTATGCTTATGCCAATCAGCCGCATATTGCTGCGTGGAATCTCGCGAGATTTGCTGAGACGCTCTTGCCACTGCTGCATGACAACAGGGAGCAGGCTGTCACACTGGCTGAGGATGCAATTTCAGATTTTGTAAAAATGTTCCATCATCATTGGCTTGCAGGAATGCGGGCGAAGCTAGGGATCTTTAACGAAGAGCAGGAGGATGAATCTCTTATTGAGGAGCTTCTGAGTATCATGCAGAAGCATCGTGCCGACTACACCAATACCTTCCGTGCCCTAACTTTGAACAAGCTGGAAGATACGGTTCTGTTCAGCGCTGCGGAATTCACCCAGTGGTACGAGCAGTGGCAGGCGAGGCTGGGCAGACAGCAGGAATCACAAGCCTCCTCGTATCAGCTGATGCGCAGCAGCAATCCTGCAATTATTCCACGCAACCACCGGGTAGAAGAAGCACTGGAAGCTGCGGTGGAACGAGAAGACTACCGTGTGATGGAGCGGCTTCTTGAAGTTCTTTCGAACCCTTATGCCTACTCTACCGAACAGGAAATTTACTCTACATTGCCTGAGGAATCCACCCGTCCTTACCGAACCTTTTGCGGTACCTGATGTGGAGCGAACGATTTGAAGATAACCTATATCATGCGTTGGTGGAGAAGATAGCCAATCTCTCACCAACGCATTTTGTTTTTATAGTGGTAGGTTGCGACTGATTAATCCAGTTCCTGACCGTCATTTTCGATCTGTATGTGTCCGCAATAAAGACATTGATGCGTACAGTTCTGCGTAAGAGCAGGCTGGCCTTCGATGCGCATGTCGCTTTTTCCGTTCAGCCAAGGCATCGTAAGGACAGGAATACACGGTGCCTTTTTCACCCCATAAATATCGACCATCT
>NZ_WUDQ01000122.1:0-8926 GCF_009827695.1 Paenibacillus sp. OT2-17
AATTGGCGTCCGCTGTGCCAAGGCCATTGCAATCCATACCCGCTGCCGTTCTCCTCCTGAGAGCTGATCCAATGTGCGAGTTCTACGTTCGTTCAGGTTAGTGCAGGCTATTGCCCACTCAATCGCCTCCTCATCCTCGTCACGCCTCGCTGTGAACATGTTCTTATGCGGCAACCTGCCGAAGCTTATGAGCTTTTCTACAGTCAAGTCGGAAGGTGCCTCGTTCTGCTGATGGACTACCGCCAGTTGACGGGCCAGCTCCTTGGGCTTGTAGTGGGCTATCTCCTTGCCGTCCAGAATCACTTGGCCCAAGCGGGGAACAGCATTGTTGGACATCACGCTGAGCAGCGTTGATTTGCCGCATCCGTTGGGACCGATAATGGTAGTGATCCGTCCCGACTCAATAACAGCATTAATAGCATGCAGCCGATCTGTTTTCCGATCATAAGAGAAGGTTATATCCTTAATGTCCATAGGTGCGATCCGCCTTTCTGATCAGGAATATCAGGAACGGCCCGCCAATGACGGCCATAATAATAGAAGCCGGGATTTCATTGGGAGCAAGCACTGTCCGCCCCAGTGTATCCGCGAGCAGCAGCAGCAAGCCGCCGCATAAGGCGGAAAATGGAATCAACCACTTATGATCCGAGCCAACTAGGTAGCGGGCACAATGCGGAACGAGCAGACCGATAAAGGCAATCACTCCCGCGATGGCTGTAGCCGTTGCTGCAAGCAGCACTGCAATCACAGAAATCAAAAGTCGTGCACGCGTTACATTGAATCCCAGATTTTTAGCTGTTTTATCTTGAAGGGACAAGAAATTGCACCAAGAGAACACGAGCATGGCTAAAATTAGCCCAATCCCGCCATAGGTCACAATAACCTCGACATCTACCCATTTTTTCATAGACAAGGTTGAAGTGGTAACCTGATTAATGCTAGTGACTGCATAACTGCCTCGATAGTTAAACGACTGACCTAGGCCGGAAAAAATGGCGTTCACAGCCACCCCGATCAGAATGAGACGAATCGGATGCAAGCCAGATTTCCATGAAAAACCATAAACCATTAGACAGGCTAACGCACCGCCAATAAATGAAAAGAACGGCATCCAGAAATAAAGCGCAGGAAAGACCGTCACCGCAATCAGCGAGATCAAAGCCGCTCCCGAAGAAATGCCGATAACCCCAGCATCCGCCAGCGGATTTTTCATGACGGCTTGCAGCAAAACACCCGCTACTGCAAGTGCTGCACCTGCCATTACGGACACGAAAATTCTCGGTAGTCTCAGGTCCTTGACCACATTCACCTGATCATCTGTACCTGTCCACAATCCGGTCATCAACTGACTCAAATCCACCTTGAGACTGCCTGTCATCGCTGAATACAGCATGACGCCAACGAGCAAGACAATTACAACAATAAGGCTCCATACTTTTTTGGACATGTCATCAGCTTCCTTTAATTCGAAGGATACAGCATTTTCATCAGCTCATCCAGTGCCGAGTTTGCCGCTAAATTCCCTGTTGTGCCAAACAACGGTTCAGGCAGATCATAGACATGCCCATTTTTCACAGCGTTGAAATGCTTCCAGATATCGTTAGTTTTGAACTCTTCATCGAACATTTTCACTACTTCATCCGGCATCCCGTGTGCAGCGCGCAAAATGATATCGGGGTTGGATTGCTGCAAGGCTTCGGTATTGTGGGCAATGAACTCCACCTTCTCGCCCTGAACCACATTGGTTCCGCCTGCAATTTTAACCAGATCCCCAATATAGGAATGCTCGGTAGCCACCAGATAGCTTCCTGGTACTCCCAGCAAAATCAATACTTTAGGGGATTTCTTCCCTTGGATTTTTTGTTGAATCTCAGCTACTTTGGCATCCAAAGCTCCATTAATCTCTTTGGCCTTATCGGCTTTGCCAAACGTGTCTCCCAGCTTTTGAATCTCTTTTTGCATATTCGCGAGACTTTCAAAATTCAAAAATTCGGCATTGATTTTCAAATCTTTAAATTTAGGCTCCAGATCATATTTCAGTGTCGTCACCGACAGTACGTCCGTCGGCTTCAATGACATCACTTTTTCCATATCAGGACTCATCGGATTACCCACATCAGGCACATCCTTGTAACGGTCAGGCAGCACTTTCGCGCTTGTCGGCTTGCCTGCCAAATCCAGGCCCAGTGCATCCGTGATTTCCGCAATGGCTACCGTAGTCGCCACAATACGAGGAGCTTGAGCTTTACCGTCAGACGACTTTCCGGTTGCATTAGATGTTGCCGCTGATTTCGAACCATCGCTCTGGTTCTGCCCGGCCTGTGCCCCTCCCGAACATCCAGCCAGCAACAAGATCACGATGCCGATTAACATATACAAACAAAACGATCTTCCTTGAGCCAATGCTATATACCGTTTCATGAAAATCCAGTCACCTCAATTCAAAATATAGAACAACAGCATGAGCCCCAGTAAATGCTGACAAGTCTTGACGCCGGGGCACCAAGACTTGCTCGCATACAAACTTTGCTGTTATTCGGGCTTCATGGATGTCACAACCTGAGGCTACTTCGCTTTCAGGCTTGCTTCATCAAATTGAAACTGAACTGTATACCAGTGATCATACGGCACTCCACCAAGGACCAAGCCAGGCACAATGACGTGTGTGTAAGCACTGATTTTCTGGGACAAGTCCCCTACCTCGAATTGAACGACACGTGTATCGCCGGATGTCGAGATCACTTCTACATCTTTCAGGGTACCGTTTTGCTCCACTTGTAGAGTTGGCATCCAAGAGCTTTTTTTCAAGGTCACTTGGATATAGCGCTTGTCTCCCTTTTCAATCAGTGTGGCTGGCTTGTCGAGATAACCGTCCATAACGGAAGCTTCACTCGTTTTGTCTTTAAATACGTTGTAATTAATCGTGTATTGCTTCTCGGAAGCCGTTTGAGCCGGTTGCTCAACTACTGGTTTTTTTTCTGCCACAGGTGTGGTCGTTTCTGCTGCCTTGTCCGTAGAGGCTGCTGTCGGTTCAGTAGCAGGTGCCGTTGTCGCTGCATTGACTCCCTCACCTTTAAGCGATGCACGGTCAAATTGAATCTGTCCGCCGAATTTCTCATTTAGAATGTATTTCTCAGGCAGATATACCTGTGTGTACACACTCAACTTTTTATCCAAATCAGGCACTTCGAATGCAATAGTGTGCGTGTCACCTTTGGTGTCTGAACCCATAATCGTCGGATTGGCATAACGGCCTTCAAAATCCGTTTGGAATAGCTTCAAAGCCTGGTTGTCCGTAACAGTTACATGAGCCTGAACCTTCCCATTTTTCACAATCAACTTCGCTAGACTCTGTACAAAAGGAGCCACTAGAGAATCCTTGTCCGTTCCGTTCGCCAGCACACGGAAGTTCGCACTGTACTCTCCATCCGCTAAGTTGTTTTTCCCTTGCTCTACTTCGTCTGCTTTAGTTTCGTTGTAGTAAGAAACATCACTGGTGTTAAATTTAAATTCAAAATCGTATACCTTCTCTACCCGATCCTCAGTCTTAAAGACCATCGGAGTGGCACTTGCCACTTTAGGGGCTTCATAGACAACCAGTTGGCCTTTTACATTGTTTTTAAAGTCATTCACGCTAAAACGAACGTGCTTCGTATTGCTTGCTGCATCTTCCTGTGTCACTTCTGCGTCTCGGTAGTCCCCGCTTGCGTTGTCCCAAATGCGCAGCGCCTTCACTTCATTACTGTTTTGCAGCTTCAGACCTACAAACCGTTTGTCGCCTTCCACGACCAATTGCGCCGATTCGTCAGTGATGAAGCGTTGAGCCGGAGAATCCACTCCTGTGGAACCATCAGACAAAACGATACTGAATTTCAAAGCATATTTACCATTGGCAAGCTTGTCGAAATCCAATTTAACAATGGGATCAGCTGCACCCGAAGAGGAAGGCTCGACAAAGCTGCGAATGGTAGCAGGCTCGAATTGATACTGCACATCATATACGTGGTCATAAGGGATGCCACCCAAATCCAATCCAGGTACGATGACATGCGTATTTACTGTCACTTTATCCGACAGATTGGGTACTTCGAATTGTACTGTTCTTGTATCTGCGGAGGTCGATTGATCGACAACCTGAGCCTCTGCACCATTTACTTTGAACGTTTTAATCCAACTGCTCTTGTCCATTTTGATCTGAATCACATTTTTACCGGACTGTCTTAACAGCGTGGCTGGTTTCTGCATATAGCCATCCATCACAGATATTTCATTGCTTCCATTTTTGAGTACGGAGAAATCAATGCTGTATCTGCCGTTTTCAGTCACGGGAGTTGTGCCGCCGTCTGTTCCTTTTACCGCAATGCTGCTGCGGTCAAATTGAAGACGAAGCTTATGATCCATCTCATAAACCCCACCTGGATAGGTCGTGCTCACATGTACCTGTGCATTCATAATAGCGTCCAAATCGGCCACTTTGAATTTCACAACACGTGTGTCCGCTTTCTTGTCCACGCTTACGATATCTGCATCTGTTAACGTTCCGTTTTGTTCTGTTTTGAACTCCGTCACTGTGGCGCTGTCTTTGATCGTGAAGGAAGCTTCATACTTGCCTTTTGATACCGTCAGTGTTGCCGGAGATAATAAATATTGCGCCATTGCCGATTTTTGATCTTTTGTTGCGTGCAATGCATTGAACTGGATCGAATACGTTCCATCAGCTAAAACTTTTCCAGGCGTACCTGGCGTCCCAGGATCAACCGGGGATGTTGCCGTTCCTAATTGGAGATCGACATTATATGTTTCCACATAATTTAACTCAGGCCAGTTGATGCTTACCCATGCGTTCAGCTTGGCAGGCACTTCTTTAACCTCAAATTCGATAACACGTGTATTCGCCGTTTGATTTTCGCTTACTACGGCCGTATTGGTCAATACTCCGTTTTGTTCTACTTTAAAGCCGTCAATCTGTTTGCTCTTTTTCAAAGTGAACTGTACATATTTCCTGCCCTTACGTTCAACCAGGGTACCCGGTTTTTCTGTATATCCATCCATCATGGACTTTTCACTTGAACCGTCTTTTAACAGCGTAAAGTCCAGATTTGACGTTACTGGAGTTGAACCGTTGTCCGTTCCTGGCTGATCAAATTTAAGGCGTATTTTGTGGTCTGCACTATACGTACCCATGAGAATATGGACTTGTGCGTTCAAAACTGTATCCAGATTCGCTACCTTGAATTTCACCACACGCGTATTGGCTGTTTTGTCCTCACTTACAATATCCGCATCCGTCAACGTTCCATTTTGTTCTGTTTTGAATTCCGTTACTGTAGTGCTGTCTTTAATGGTGAAGGAAACTTCTTTTTGCCCCTTCAATACCGTCAAAGTCCCTGGAGACACCAGATATTGCGCCATTCTCGATGCTTGATCTTTTGTTGCATCCAGCGCATTAAAGTTAATAGAGTACGTTCCATCCGCCAAGGTCGGTGGTGCACTAGGGTCAGGTGTAATACTTGTGTCAAACTTGATTTGAACATGATACCAATGATCGTATGGTACTCCTCCCAGTTCCAAACCAGGCACAATCACATGAGTGTAAGCATTCAATTTATTGGATAAGTTGCTTACTTCAAACTCAACCGTACGCTGATTAGCGTCACTAACCTCTGAAATAGTTGCTGCTTCTACAAATTTACCGTTTTGCTCTGTTTGAAATGAAGGAATCCAGCTACTGTTATTAAACGTCAGTTGAATATACCATTTATCTCCTTTTTGAACGAGCTTTGCAGGCTTTGAGGCGTAACCGTCCATCACAGAAACTTCTTCTGATTTGTCCTTCAGTATTGTAAAATTAAGGACACCCGGTTTCAAGGGAACTTCCGGCTCAGGTGAAGGGGTAGGGGGAGTTACGGGTCCCTCTTTTAAAGCTATAGTTGATGGATCAAATTCAATCCAGTTTTGTCTGAGTCTATTATTTAAATTGTAATTCACATCAATTTTCTGTTCCAAATTATACACATCAAATGTTACTGTTCGTGGTTCATACGTCTTTTCCCCTTTTACTAAATCTGAAATATGGGCAGGAACGGTTTCTCCGTTTTGTCTAAATTCGATATCTGTAAAGGGAGTATTAGGATTGTCGAGAATTAAAGAAACATGATACGTAGCCTGCCCTACAGTAGAACTCTGTTCAACCGTCAACGTAGCTGGCTTTAGGAACATATCATTATAAGGGGAAGTCACTACCCCTGACACCTTGCTTTCACTTTTAACAACGTAGCTAATAGAATATTCATTAGTATCCTTCACAGTGCTGGAAATCTGTGAGTCTGCGGCTGCTACTGTGTACGCACTTGCCACATCTACTGTTGGAACCACTTCTTCTGGACTTGGCTCTATCGGATATACATCTTGCGTCACAGAGGGCTCGGATACACCAGATTCAGTTGATGAGCTTGTCTCATCAGAAGCAGATACGGTCGGAGCAAATGGGAAAACAACTGAGAGCAGCATAACAATAGCTGCAAACGTCATTAAGTATTTTTTCAATTGCCTTTTCAAGTGTATTAATCCCCCTACTTAAAATATACTCATTTGGAGCTCAATAGAATTCCAAATGAGTATAAGATCAATGTATAATTACTCCACTATTAGATGGAATCTTCGTCAAATAAAAATTGAACAGTGTAATCGTGATCATATGGAATGCCGCCAGTGTATTCTTTAGGCACACTTACATGCAACTTAACATTCAATTTTTGGGAAAAACTACTTACAGGGAACTCTACTATTCTTGTATCACCTGAGGTACTTACCACACTCGCATTCACATACTGGCCGTTTTGTTGCGTTTTGAATTCAGTGACCCAAGCACTTTTAGTAATAGCTACTCTAACTTTGTATTGACCATTATTAGCGATTAATGTAGCGGGTTTGGCGACATAACCGTTTGAGTCCATGTATGAGGTTTCATTGGTACCATCTTTGTACACTGTATAATCAACGTTATACGTTCCATTAGGCAAAGCCGCATTCGCTTTATTGGCAGAAAATGGAGCTAGTACCACAAAAACAAGCGCTGCCATCAGTACAGTAAGCATTACTTTTTTCAAAGACAATTTTTCCATACGATTCATAATCATGTTCATGTTTTTAATCTCCTTTTACGTTTTATTTTGGATTAGATTTCGTCGAACTGCAGTTGTACATCGTACTTGCCTGTGTAGCCGATTACTGGAATTGTGATCTCAGCGTAAGCATTCACTTTTGCATTCAGATCAGCAACTTCGAATTCCACTACACGAGTGTTGCTAGCAGTATCTGTGCTTACTACAGTCGCATCTTGCAGTACGCCATTTTGCTCTACTTTGAACGTTGTAATCAGATTGCTGCTTTTCACAGTCAGACGAACGACATTTTTGCCATTAGCTACCGTAACCTGAGCAGGCTTCGTCAGGTAGCTATCCAATCGAGAAGTTTCATTGGTTTGATCCTTCAAAACAGTATAGTCTACGTTATACGTGCCGTCGGCTGCTGCCGCTTTAGCTGAGAATGGAGCAACGAGTGCAAAAACAAGCGCTGTCATGATCAATGCTACAAATACCTTCTTAAAAGAAAATTGCTCAAAGCGATTCATTACCATATTCATATCTACACACACTCCTCAATTTTTTATGCTTGAATTTATGTTGATTTTATGAACGATAAAGATGGCTTGAATTTACTTCTTGGAAGATTTAGTTGATTTCGCTGGCTGAACGGCTGTTACTTTTTTGACGCTTTTGGAATCAAAAGCGAAGCGGATCGTATAGTCATGATCGTAGTTATACGCAGGGACAGTAACATGAATTTTAGAGATTAGCGGGCTGTTCACACTCGTAATTGGAAATTGTACGGTGCGGGTATCGGTTTTGGCATCCTTATGGATGACCTTTGTATCGGTGATTTTGCCTTTGTAATCTACTTTAAACCCAGTTGTCCATTCGCTATGATTCAGCTTAATTTGCATGGTCATTTGACCTTTTTTTACATACAACTTAGCTGGTTTTTCAAAATAATCATTAGCCATGGACACCGAATCATTTTCTGCCTTGAGGATATTGTATTTGAGCGTGTATGTACCATCCGCCAATTTTGGAGAAGCCGCAGCGGCTACTACAGATGACGAAGTTGGCCAAAAGCTCAGCACACTCACCAGCAGAAACACAGCAATAATTGCAGAATACCCCTTCTTCATTATGACAGCAGTCCCTCCCCACGAGAATTTAAGTAATTGATTATCATTCTCAATTGATAATTAAAAAAAATAGCTCTTTTTGAGCCGTGTCTTCCCACCTTTCTATTCCAGAATTTCGCAAAATAAAGTAAACCCATCACCAATATATCTTACACTTTTCGAAAATGTCAATATGTATTTGCATGTACATAACCCCTTGATATATGCTATTTTTTAAGAAAAATTTGTAGTTCCTTCTTCTATAATTCGAATATATCCCTTTTGTTTTTAGTTCAAAATTTATTTAAAAATTTGCTTTTTTCAATTGACAATCCCCAGTGATATTCATTATCATTCTCTTATACATAAATGAAAATGATTATCATTATTGTTTAACTCAAAATTGCAGGAGGAATAACATGAAATCTTATGTGTTGTGGTCGTCCGCAGCGCTTTTATTGGCAGTTACCGGATGTAGTAATGGTGCCTCGACCGCAGATCACAAACCAACCAGTGCATCCGTATCTGCCACTTCTGGCACGACAAGCAGTGCGGTGATTCAAGTTACTGATTTTTCTAAACGGACGTTAGCGTTTCAAAAGGTCCCTCAACATATCATTGCGCTCAGCAATGGCGATCTGGATATCATATACGCATTGGGTGGAACTGCCGTGGGCAGGCCCAACTCCAATGGACCTGCCATCGTACCTGCTG
>NZ_WUDQ01000123.1:0-8868 GCF_009827695.1 Paenibacillus sp. OT2-17
GATTTGTGCGGTCTCAACCATGCAGCGGCCTGTGACCGTGGAACAGGTCGGCACGCTGGAGCGAGTGCCTAGTATTCATTGGATAAAAGATGGTGAGGAGCAAAAGGATTTGAATGTGGAAGCTTTGGTGGCACGAAATCCCGAGGTGGTACTGGTGGATCATTTGGCACATCATAACCGGAAGGACGCCCCATTTCCAACACGGCTGGAGGATATTCGGTATTTGCTGGAGCAGGGAATTAGCGTCATTACGACGGTCAATGTTTATGAACTCGAGGGAATTACGGAGTGGGTGTATCAGCTGACAGGCTTTGAAGCGGAATATACGGTTCCGGTTGATACACTGGAGCTGGCGGATGAAATTCGTCTGATTGATGCCACCCCGGAGATGATTTTGGAACGGCTGGCGAAAGGCTATATGCATACGCCCAATCCTGAGATGTTTCACCGGGGAAATCTGGGTAAATTGCGTGAGCTAGCCCTGCGATTGGTAGCAGAGGATGTGAACGATTCGCTGGAACGGCACCGGGAGGAGTTAGGCTTACACGGGGCGTCAGGAGCCGCAGAGCGTATTTTGGTACCTGTCCAATATCATTGGAATGGGTCCATTTATGTACGTAGGGGGGAACAGGTCGCCAAGCGGTTGGGTGGAGATATGCTAGTAGTCTCCTTTGTCAGCTCGAAGCGCAAGCTGTCCAAAGAATCAGCAGCCTTCAAGCGTTCAATTAAGAAATTGGCTGACAAGATCGGATCAACATTTGAAGAAATCCCGCTTTTTTCCCGCAGAAGGTTGCCTCGTCAACTGATTCATTACGCGGTGACGCACAATGTTACCCGAATTGTTATGGGGCATTCTCGGCAGACTCCGTGGCAGGAGCTGATGAAAGGATCGCTTGTGAATGGGATTTTAAAACGAATGAAAAATATGGATTTGCTGCTGATTGCGGACCGGGCCGAGCAGGAGGGAGAGCGGATTTTGCCAACAATGAGACAGGAGGAGGGAGAGAATGATCCGTATCATCGTTTGAGCGTTGAGGAAGCACAGGCTGAGGCAGCCAAAATCCTGCGGGGCAAGCTCAAGGTATACATTGGCGCTGCTCCGGGGGTCGGCAAAACATACACGATGCTGAGAGAGGGGAATGATCTGCTGGAGAGTGG
Organism: Paenibacillus sp. OT2-17; assembly: GCF_009827695.1. Lineage (NCBI taxonomy): Bacteria > Bacillati > Bacillota > Bacilli > Caryophanales > Paenibacillaceae > Paenibacillus > Paenibacillus sp. OT2-17. The sequence goes on from NZ_WUDQ01000123.1 coordinate 1,159, forward strand.
GATCGATGTAGTTATCGGATTGCTGGAAACGCACGGAAGAGCAGAAACACTGGCCCAGGTAGGATCTCTGAAGATGATACCCCGTCAGTCCATCGAGCGCCATGGCGCACACTTGGAAGAAATGGACACGGAATCCATTCTCAGGCGTAATCCCGAGGTGGTGCTTATTGATGAGCTGGCACATACCAACGTTCCCGGAAGTATGAGATCTAAGCGCTATGAGGATGTGCTTACCATTTTGGAACAAGGTATTTCTGTGATATCCACAATGAATGTACAGCATCTGGAGAGCTTGAATGATGCGGTAGAACAGATTACTGGCATACGAGTGAGGGAAACTGTTCCCGACCATATGATGCGTCTGGCCGATGAAGTACAGCTTGTTGATGTGGCTCCTAAATCTTTGCAGCAGCGTATGCGTGAGGGCAAAATATACGAACCTGCGAAGGTGGAACAGGCACTTAGCCACTTTTTTAAACTGGGCAATCTGATTGCGTTGCGTGAACTTGCTTTGCGGGAATTGGCAGATGATGTAGATGAGCGGCTGGAATCCTGGGATCGACACGAATCACTTCGGGGACCGTGGCGCAGGGAGGAAGTGATCTTCGTAGGCGTGACGCTAAGCGAAAATGCTGAAAGGCTGATTCGCCGCGGTTTTCGTATCGCCTTTCGTCTGAAGGCTGTGTGGATTGTGACTTATGCTCATGTAGGTGAGCGTATACCCGAGAGACTGAACCCTCGTCTGGAACAACTAAAGTTGCTGACCCACCGACTGGGGGGAACCTTTGAGATACGGCTTGTTTCCAGCCGAAGCGAGATTGCCGACATTTTGATTGCTCCAGTGGAAGGATATTCAGGTACGCAGCTCATCGTGGGGCAGTCTTCCCGAAGTAGCCGTTGGGGGAAGGCTGCGGTTGTGCCGAGGATTCTCCGTCAAGCACGTCATATGGATGTTCTAATTGTGGCGGATTATGATCCGGATATTAAGCTTGAGGTAGATCGTTAATTCGCCCAGTAAATTCATAAATAGTCATATGATGGTTACCGATGGTTCGCTGCTTCCATAGTATATTCTATCTCAAAGAAATGGAGGCGAATTAAAAATGTTTAAACATTGTCATTTGCGTAAGCCAAAAAAACGTATCTTTAAGAAGATCATTAAGGTGACTGTCATTAAGTTTAAACCTAAATTTAAACATGATCACCGGAAACATGAAGATTTTGATAAGAAATGTCATTGCCGGAAACGTCGCCATCACCGCCATCATCGCCATCATGACTGTCATCGTCGTCACCACAAATTCTACTAAGATGAAGATGCTAGGAGGCGGGGCTAGACTGCCCGCCTTCTCCTAGTACGAGGATTTTGGAAGATACTTGCACAAAAAATACTTGCTCTAATATAAGCGCTATGCTATTCTACCAGTAAATAGATTGCACGTGACGGAAGCACCGTTCACCAACCGTATGTACTTACGGATGGATGAACGGTGCTTTTTTGCGTTGTTGTGTTAGGGAAAGGGATGAGCGTTATAGTTCCAGTGAAAGTGGTATTGGCCGTAGAAAGCCGGGATTATATTGAGCCGCTGCTGAATTATGTTCACGGAAGCGAGTACGCCAGAAGGCTGAGAATCACGGCTTTTTCGCAACCGGAGGCATTTCATCAATACATGATGGAAACCAGTGGAATGAAAAGACCGGATGTGGTGGTAGGTGAAGCGGCTTTTTTGAATCTATGGACAGACAGGGAAGCTGCTGATATTCCTTGTTTGGTATTGCATGAGGGAGAACAAGTGAGCGAATATGGACAGCCTTTATTAAAGTATCAGCCTTTATCTGAGCTGGTCGGTTTTATTTTGGAAACGGCTAGACAGAGGTCGAACGGTCGGAAAAGTGTAAACAGTCGGGAAGGTGGAATGATTATCGGCATCGTAGCAGCTTCCGGTGGACTAGGCAAGACAACGGCCGCACTCAATATGTCCAAACAGCTGGGGAATGAGGGATATTCGGTATTCTATCTGAATCTGGAGACGGTGGATTCAAGCTCGTTGTTCACTGGTTCAGGCAGTGCTAGCGGAGCAGAAGGAGAAGGGCTGTCCAGGCTGCTCTATGATCTCAAGGCGGAGGGGAGTGAGGACACTCCATTATCCATGGCTTCCTACTGTATTCGTCGCCCTGAAATTCAGGCGGATACTTTTCAGCCTGTCTATAATCGCAAGGAGCTGACGGACATGACTTGTGATGAAGCGAAAGAGCTGATTCGAACGGTTGCCGAAAGTGGGCAGTATGATGTAGTGATCGTAGATGGCGATTCTGAAAAAGGTGATCGGGCTCAAGCCGTGCTTGAAGCTAGTCATAAGCTGATTTGGCTGCTGGCAGACGATTTAATGAGCATGCACAAGTGCGGATTATGGCTGGATGTTTTAGAAACCACGCAGCCTGAAGGGCTTGAAGACATGATATGCAAAACCAGCTTTGTGGTGAACCGCTATATGGGAACTATGATCAACTCATTACCTCGTGACTTCATGGAGATAAACGGAGCGTTACCCTATATACCTTCATGGAAGCAGATGCAGCACCATGAGCTACTGCTTAGTTCACCGATTTATCAGCGGGAAATTCGTCATCTGTGCCACGAGCTGCTGAATGTGGACAGTGTAACACATCCGCCCGCCGTTTGGTCTTAAAAGGGGCTGATGAACATGAATGAGGAACGGTTTAAGGCATTGCGAGCAGATATCCGAAACGGGCTGGACGTAACGTCTTCGGTAAAGGATGCAGATCTGGTACGGCATATTGAAAATCGAATTTTACACGATGTAGAGCTGGTGGGCTTAACTTCCCGTGAGAAGCATGCACTCGTCCGCAAGATTTTTAACTCTTTCCGTGGGCTGGATGTACTCCAGCCATTGATTGATGACCCGACCGTTACGGAAATTATGATTAACAGTCACCGGGAAATTTTTGTGGAACGGGCTGGTGAAGTGATGCAGGTACCTGATCAATTTGAGTCCCGCGAGCGGCTGGAGGATTTAATCCAGACGATTGTAGCCGGGGTGAACCGAATTGTGAATGAGGCTTCCCCCATTGTGGATGCCCGGTTAAAGGATGGGTCACGCGTAAATATTGTGTTGCCTCCAGTTGCTCTCAAGGGTCCGACGATGACAATACGGAAGTTTCCCGAGCGTCCTATGACGATGGATGACTTGATACAAATGGGTGCGCTTGATGCAGAAACCGCTGCTATGCTCAAGGACTTGGTACGTAGCAAGTACAACATTTTTATAAGCGGAGGAACGGGGTCTGGTAAAACAACTTTTCTGAATGCATTATCCCAGTTTATCCCGTCGTCTGAACGGATTATTACCATTGAAGACTCAGCAGAGCTGCAAATTGTGACGGTCCCTAATCTAGTTTCCATGGAAACACGGAATGCGAACACCGAGGGGAAGGGAGAAATCACAATTCGTGATCTGATTCGTTCCTCCCTGCGTATGCGGCCCAACCGCATTGTGGTGGGTGAGGTCCGGGGAAGTGAGGCATTGGATATGCTGCAAGCGATGAATACAGGACACGATGGATCTTTGTCAACTGGGCATGCGAATAATATCCGCGATATGGTCAGCCGGCTGGAAACGATGGTGCTCGGAGGGGCAGAGCTTCCGCTTGGAGTAGTACGGCAGCAGATCAGCTCGGCCATTGATATATTCGTTCATCTGTCACGGATGCGCGACAAATCCAGACGAGTACTGGAAATTAGCGAAGTGATTGGTTTTGAAAATGGTGAGGTGACGCTTAATCCCCTTTATCGTTTTCAGGAACGAGGAGAAAGTAAGGGGCGAATCGTAGGAGGTCTGGAACGTTGTGGCGAGGGTCTGCAACATACTTTGAAGCTGCAAATGGCCGGGATCAATCCGGAAAGCTGGCACAGGGGAGGAGTATCAGCGTGAAGCCAGGAAAAACGACTGCCAAGCAAGTATCACATGAGATCCCTTCTCTGCCAGATTATACGGTGTATACATTATCGACAGTACAAAAAAGTCTGTGCATATTGTTTAGTGGCGTGCTGTTTGCGATGATCGGCTATCTATTTTATCACCAATGGATATTATCGTTGCTGTGCGCTGCCGGGGCTGTGGTGACGCCTCGTTATTTTAGGCAATTTTTGCTGCATCGACGCAGGTCTGCTCTAAGCATCCAATTCAAGCAGGCTTTATATTCTCTCTCGTCTTCTCTTTCAGCGGGAAGGTCGGTGGAGAATGGTTTTCGTGAGGCTGTAGAGGATTTGAGGTTGCTTAGTCCGGATGGAGATCACGACCTGATTTTTGAATTTAACATTATTACCGCCTGTCTCGAAATCGGACAGCCTGTAGAGGCTGCTTTGCAGGATTTGGCCCGTCGGGCGCAAATGGAGGATATTACGAATTTTGCGGACGTATTTGCGGCTTGCAAGCGAACCGGAGGTGATCTGGTGGAAGTCGTACGACGAGCTTCAAGTGTCATTGGTGAGAAGTTGGAAATTCAACAGGAGATCGGTGTAATGATTGCGCAGAAACGTTTTGAATCGAGGGTTATGTTTGCGGCGCCTTTTTTGTTTGTATTGTTTATGACGATGACAGCGGGTGATTACATGATGCCCTTATACAGCGGTACAGGTATGATTTTATCAACCTTTTGTTTATTGGTGCTTGGTGGATGTCTTGTGTGGATCAACCACATTATGAAGATTGAAGTGTAAGGAGAGATGGGTGTGGTGATGTTGGTTTGTCTGGTCATGCTGGTTCTGCAAGTGGGAGGTTGGGTGGTGCTGAACCAGATGCATGGTGCTAAGTATGCGCATTTTCGCCATATGAAGCTGGAGGGACTGCGGCTGCAAAGACTTTCAGTCCCATTTGTACACATGATTCATGCTTCACGTGCTACTCACAGGCTGCCTTTGCTGATGTTCAAGCTCCAGCGTTCGGTGCAGAAGCTGTATGGTATGCGCAACAGCGGAGAAAAAACGATGCTTTTTCTGACAGAAATGTTGGGTTACGGATATATAATGGCTGCTGGTGGAGCTTTAATATCGCTTATGCTGGGCGGGGATGCGACCGGGCTGGTGCTCGGATTGGGACTTGGTATTCTGGTACCCATCGCGCTGATCAAGGATTTGCATGGGAAAGTACAGAAGCGGGAGCAGCAAATTTTAATGGAATTGCCTGAACTGTTGAGTAAAATGATGCTTTTAGTAGGTGCAGGTGAGACGGTACAACGGGCATTGCTACATTGCGTGGAACGTAAAGGGGCGGATACGGAACATCCGTTGTATCGAGAACTGAGGCAGACGGTGGCGGAATGGGAAAGTGGCTATTCCTTTCAACAGGCATTTGAGCACCTGAGCAAACGTTGTGGTATTCAGGAAATGACAGTATTTACGACGACAGTTTTGTTGAATATGAGGCGCGGCGGGAGCGATTTCGTGATGGCTTTACGTGAGTTATCCCAGACGTTATGGGGCAAGCGGACTTCAATTAGCCGCACAAGAGGGGAGCAGGCTTCATCTAAGCTAGTATTCCCGATGGCGCTGATTTTGCTAACGGTAATTGTGCTGGTGGGCGCTCCGGCTTTAATGATGATGAATATGTAGGAGGAATACAACGATGATGACATTAGTAACAGGCAGTATTCGTAAGTTGTACAAGGATGAGGATGGTCTGGGTACGTTAGAAATGATCCTGATCATTGCCATTCTGATTGCGGTGGCAATTATTTTTAAGGATCAGATCAAGAAAATTGTAGAAGGGCTTTTGAAAAAGGCGGATAAAAAAAGTAACGATTTTATGGATTCATAATGCTGCGTAAATTATCACAAAAAGAGGACGGGAGCTTCTCCTTGGAAGCTTCCCTCGTCTTTCCCATTCTACTGCTGGTCATTTTTGTGATGTTATTTTTTGGCCTGTACATATATCAAAAATCTATATTGGTGCAGGTCGCTGCTACTGCTTCGGAAAGGGCCGCTTACAGTTGGGATAACAGCTTCAAGGACCCACGTACGGGAGCATTTACACAAGGGCAACGGGATTCTCTCTATTGGCGCCTGAAGGATGATGTTATGCTGGGAGCCCTGTTTGGCTGGACCGGAGCCAACAATCAGGAAAGTGTACAGGTTCCGGGCGGCAATGGGGGAGGCTCGTTACCTGCTCAGAAGCTGTCCAATGCAGAAAATAGAATGCCTGCGGGCATGCAGGGGCAGATGACATATGAGAACAGTATGATTCACCGTAAGGTGACCACAAAGTTAAATAAGACAGTGAAGGTGCCTTTGTTGAATCAGTTTTTAGATCAGACAGATTTGCAAGGGGAAATGAGCTCTGGCGTGGTCGAACCTGTGGAATGGATTCGTACGGTGGAGTTGGTCCGTTATTATGGTGCGAAGTTTATGGGCAGAGGATCAGGTGAAAAGGTAGATTCGGCAGTTGTAGGGAAAGTACTGATGCAATATGGTCAAAACGGTCAGTGAGAAGTAAGTAACGGGAATGTAACTGGAAAGGAGGAAGCGGGTGTTTGGTAAGAGACACAACACAAAGGACGGGGAATCAGGTGCTGTCACGGTCTTTTTAATTCTGATTTTGGCGGTCATGTTCGGTTTTATTGCTGTATTTATTGATTACGCGAGAATTGCTGCATTGCATGTGCAGACCGAACGGCTGACCCATGCGGCGGTTCGTTCAGTGATGTCTGCTTATGATCCGACATTACAACAGGAGTACGGTTTGTTTGCTTATGGCGAAGGCGGCGGAGAACAAATTATGGTCAAAGTGCTGAATGACAGCGCGCGGCGTACGGCACGCACAGAAACGCTACCGCTTATGAATATGAAGCTGGATTCTAGTTCCCTGCAAATGGAAAGGGAGCTTGGTAAATATGCCATATTTAACGAGCAGATCCGTGAAGAGATGAAGTATAAAGCACCTGTCGATTTTACGTTTGAAGTGCTCGAAAAGCTTAAGCCGCTCTCTCAAAATATGAAAGAGGCTTCTCATACGGTAGATTTGCTGAAAAGGCTGCAAAAGCTGTACGACAGACGAGAGGCCAAACTGGATGACATGCTGGAGAAGCAGCGTAAGGCAGGAGCTTATATGGAAGAGGTTCGCAAGCGGATTATTAAACAGAGGGGCACCTATATGCCCAATCAGTATATATGGGACCCGCTTGAGGTTGTAGCCGATATTGCCGCTCAATATAAGCATTACGTACATGTATATGAAGACAATAAGAAGAGTGTGGACGATGTTAAAATCATGCAGATGGAAAATTATGCACGTAGAGCGAGGGCAGCGCTTGATCGCCTGCGTCAGATCATGGTTCAGGCTGGAGAAGAACATGATAAGCTGCTTCTGGAAGCCAAGGAACCGTTAAGTGAGGCCCGACAGATTAATGAAGAGATGCGCAAAGTCATTGCCCAATATAAGCAGAGGGCGGCCAATGCAGGCTACGATGAGGTTTCAGCAGCCCCTACTCCAAGCGGAGCAGGCTCCAACGTAGATCCGTCGGTAGGAAGCGCACGGCAAAAAGCAGAGGATTTGTTGATTTCAGACAAGGAATTTGAGCAATGGGAAGCAGAAATCGAAAAGCAACGGACTTCTATAAATACTGCTAACAATAGAATAACGAGCATGATGCGTACCTTATCTTTTTATACAGATCCATTTTTGAATGCAGACA
>NZ_WUDQ01000124.1:0-8842 GCF_009827695.1 Paenibacillus sp. OT2-17
TAAATCCTACAGTACATTAAAAAAACCACTTGTCCAAATTGAACAAGTGGTTTTTTTAATGTACTGTAGGATTTACCATATGCCAGTAATACTAAAGATACTGCGTTATGTCGAACTTCGCTCAACTAACTTGTATGTTAAAGTGTTTAGCCTGTTTTTGGTGTTATTCAACTTATTTTGCAAAATAAGAAATGCATTCTCAGCTTGCTGGTCGATAGGATAGTCAATCGTTGTCAAATCGAGCAAGTGAGCCACCTCTGTATTATCGAAGCCCATAATCCCCAAATCTCCCGGAATGGAAAATCCCAATCGACGCAGGGCTGTCATAAGACCAGCTGCCACTTCATCATTGGCACAAAAAATAGCATCAGGTCGGTCTTCCTGCGATACCCACCATTTAGCATGCTCCTCCCCATCACGAACTAAAGTTTTATCTTCGAAATGAGGAAATGGATACGCCATGAGATTGTGTTTCTTAACGAATTCTGTATGGGCACGAATGCGTTCCTTTGTATTCAGTCCTTTGGACATCGGATATATGCTAAGTATTTTTCGGTAACCTTTGGAATGAAGATATTCAAGACCTGTCGAATAGGCATGAAATTGATCCATAAAGACAGAAGGAAGATTCTCGTTTTGAAGACGTTGCCATATAACAATGGGGCCATACCGGGCATAGGATTCAATGACATCCCATTCATTGGACCGTATCAAACACACGATAGCATCTAATTGCTTCCGTTTTAGCATTTCCAGGGCAATAAGCTCCTTTTCAGGTTCTCCATTCGTGATAAAAAGAGTGACGATAAATCCGTTTTTCTCAGCAAAAAGAGTGAATGCACGAACAAAATTAATAATAATAGGACTAAAGGAGACCGTCATTATTCCAATCTGACGAGTTTTACCTTTTTTTAGAGAGATCGCATTAGCATTGGGGACATAATCAAGCTCCTCGATAATTTCTAAAACTTTTTGTCTGGTTAAATCACTTACGTAGCCGTGTTTATTAATTACTCGTGATACAGTTGCTGTGGATACTCCCGCTAAGCGAGCAATTTCTTGAATATTCGCCATTTCTAACCACCTCTTAAGAGAAATCATATCATGTTTCCTAAGTTTGTCTTAACTAAAAAGGACTTCAGAGCCTAATAATATTGGCCTTGAAGTCTTTTAGTTAAGAATTGGAGAAATTAATTGTTATTCGTCTGTTCTTAGAAGTCAGCTTAATGTAACTGAAAATGTTCTTGCCACTCATTCAAGCCCTCTTCCATGCGAAAAGCCGTAAAGCCTTCAGATTGTAATTTCTGCGTCGCCAGAGCTGAGTAGACACACAGTGGACCTCTACAATATGCGATGATTTCTGTGTTTTTCGGTATCTCTCTTATTAGTGCATCTAATTCTTCCATCGGCACTGAAATTGCTCCCGCAATATGATCCATGTCATACTCTTCTTTAGGACGTAAATCCACCAAAATTATTGAATCATTATTAATCTTCTCCCTAACCTCATCCATCGTAAGCGTTTGAACGTCATCAAGATTGTTTAGGAAATCGTCTTTCATTCTACTAATGTCAGGAAGTTGTTTTTCACTGATTCGCCATAAAGAGGAAAGAAATTCGATGATTTCTGGATCAGCCAAAGAATAGATCACATATACTCCTTTTTTTGTGAATTTAACCAGTTTTGCATCGAGCAGAACTTGAAGGTGGCGAGATACATTCGCAATATTCATGTCTGTGCAGGTAGCTATTTTTTCTACGGTTCTAGAACCATTGGATAGCACATTTAAGATCTCAAGACGCTTATCACTGGATAAACATTTTCCGATTCTAGCCAATTGTTTATAGAGATCTTCCTTAAAGATTTTCGCAGAGTTCAGCATATCTTCCATTATTCTCAACCTCTATTCTTGTCGTATTATAAAACGGGAATCCCCAATTCCAATCATGCATAGGAGAAGCCTTAGAATACACCTTAAACTATAATCCATAACTGAAGAATCATAATGAGGAAATTAGATACTCAAAAATTGACTTTACTCATGAAATCGGCTCTTGTTCATTCAATTGAATATTAAAATTTTAACATGAACAACCCGAGTGGAGTCAAGTCAAAAGGATATAACTTGATAAAATTTATAAGAATACCCTATTTAGAAAGTTAAAAAGAAAGCCTTAAATTCTGGTTTACTCCAACATACAACGCATATGAAACATAAACTCTCACAAAAAAGTTGACACTGCCATTGCGCTCTGTCAGCTTTTTTCATTATGCAAAGATTAGTCAAACATCCGCCCCTAAATACATTTCTACAATGTGTGTCTCATTCGTAGTCATTTTCTATCCTTGTATTGACGAGCAGATTTCCTAATGCTATAATTCAATTAATCAATTGAATATTAAAAAATATGGTTATAAACAACTGTAAAAAATATCGAATTTGGAGGGATGAATATGTATAAATCTGTAATTGTCGGAACTGGTCCAGCAGGACTGACCGCAGCGATCTACCTGGCTCGTGCTAATATGAATCCGCTCGTCATTGAAGGACTTGAACCAGGAGGACAGCTTACAACAACAACTGAAATTGAGAATTATCCTGGATTTCCAGAAGGCATCATGGGCCCGGAATTAATGGATAATATGCGTAAACAAGCGGAACGCTTCGGGGCTACATTTCTTAATGGTTGGGTAAAGACGGTAGATTTGGAAAAACGGCCGTTTAAACTGGAAGTGGAGGGCAATGGTGAAATCATTACTGAGACTCTGATCATTTCAACCGGTGCCAGTGCGAAATATTTAGGAATACCAGGCGAAACAGAAAATGTAGGCCGGGGAGTTAGTACTTGTGCCACTTGTGATGGTTTTTTCTTTCGAAATAAGGAACTCATTGTAGTGGGTGGAGGCGATACTGCATTGGAAGAAGCAAACTTTCTAACACGATTCGCTTCCAAAGTTACTGTGGTGCATCGTCGAGAAGAACTGAGAGCCTCAAAAATTATGCAAGATCGCGCTCGTTCAAACCCAAAAATTGAGTGGGCTTTAAGCAGGACCCCACTTGAAGTTGTTGCGGAAGAGCGTGGAGTGACAGGATTGAAAGTCCGGAACCATATCTCAGGCGAAGAGGAAATCCTACATGCACATGGTGTATTTGTAGCCATCGGCCATCATCCGAATACGGACTTTTTAAATGGTCAAATTGAAACGGATAAGAACGGCTACATCGTTACAGTACCCGGCACATCGATGACAAATATTTCAGGTGTGTTTGCTTGTGGAGATGTACAGGATACTCGCTATCGTCAAGCTATTACTGCAGCAGGGACTGGAGCCATGGCGGCCATGGACAGTGAAAAGTTTATCGATTCTTTGGAAAATAATTAAAACGTCGTTAACCGAATAGAACGTTTTGAAGTTTCTCGGAGTCTAAGGATTTTAGTGACAAGTACAAGTAATGAAAATATGGAAAGGAGCATATTAAAATGCCGGATCAAAAAGTGACTATGAATACGGTTTGGTTCAAAGACGCGAAAGGTTTTGGTCGAATGAAAGGCGACAATTTACAAACACAAATTGCTATCCCTGTTCTTAAAGGGGGAAGTGGGGAAGGTGCTAATCCACAACAACTCCTGATGTCCTCTGCTATTGCTTGTTATTCTCTGACACTAGCGTACATGCTCGATCACAAGAAAGTACCCGTTGCCGGGTTCTTTATGGACACAGAAGGGAACATAGCTAGAGGGAACCAACTGAGCATTACACATCGTCCGCATGTTGTTTTATCCTCGGGTGCATCGAAAGAAGATATCACTGTGGTCGAAGCATTATTCCTACAAGCAGAAGAAAAATGCCACATTGGTCAGCTGCTTGTCAAAGCAGGTGTGCCGGTAGGTACCGAAGGTAAGGTATCGATTGATGCTGGAGATGATCTGACAAGTAACTATATTGAACAACATCAATTGGAATGGTAAACCATCCATTAAAAAAGGAGAAATTAAAATGAAAAAAGTTACCTCTAAATCAGAATTTGATACAGCTATTCGTTCCCCCAAAATTACAGTTGCTGTTTTTAAAGCAGACTGGTGCCCAGACTGCAAATTTATTGATCCATTCATACCTGAAGTTGAAGAAAAATTTGCGAATGATCTGGATCTCATTGAGGTGGATGTAGATCATGTAGGTACTGTGAGTGAAGAACAAAATATTATGGGTATTCCAAGCTTTGTAGCCTATGTCGAAGGTAAAGAGCTTACTCGTTATGTCAACAAGCTTCGTAAATCACGCGAAGAGATAGAACATTTTCTGCAAAGTGCTGTTGAGGTATATAACAAACGTTCATAAGGATTTTCGCGCTATTGCGTATCTATATAGAAACTACTCGAAGAAGCCACGTTTACCTCAAAAAGCAATTTGGCATAAAGAACGGTACGACACCAACTTAGAAAGCCTCATTAAAAAATATGAACAAACGATCTCTAACTACATGGATAAACGTACAAATGGAAAAGAAACAAGAGGTTGGAGTCAATAAGTATCCTTCTTCTATAACCACATTTATTTTATTATCCTGAAGTGAGAAGAATGTTGCAGCAGCAAGGATTTAATTTCAAGTAATTTCATTGATGGAAGCCCAAATTACATGAAAATCAATCGCTTAAGTTAAACAAGCCCTAAGCTGAAGATGGAGCCGATTTTGGATATCTGCTCTAATGGAGGAGAGCTGTCCTATTTAACAGGCTTCTGTGGTGGTGTAGCCATAACTTGGTTCTCAGTTCATTTTATAAACGTTAGAACGAGAGTCTTTTTATATGCACTGTTAGGGATTAGATAAGTTGATTTAATTGTTGCTAATATACGAAGTCTACGTTATAGAATGACAATAATAAAACTTGGAGGTTTTTTTGTGACTAATTCTCAATCTGTTGAAGCTCTTTTTAAACCATTCGAAATGGGAAATCTCAAACTATCTAATCGTATTATATTGGCACCTATGACTCGAAATTTTTCTCCAAATGGAGTGCCAGGGGAGGATGTCGCTGCGTATTATCGTCGTAGAGCTGAAAATGGTGTTGGACTTATTTTGACAGAGGGTACGTTTATCAACCATCCTGATGTTGCATCCGAGGTGCCAGCATGGCAGGAGGACGTACCACACTTATACGGAGAAGAGGCGCTAAACGGTTGGTCAAAAGTAGTTGATGGAGTACACGAGGCCGGTGGGAAAATTTTCTCTCAAATGTGGCATATGGGTGCACGAGGCAACGTTAATGATTACTCAAAACAAGAAATTTCGGAATTGGTTGAAGCTTTCGTACAGGCAGCAGTCAATGCTAAAAAAGTTGGTTTTGATGGCATCGAGATTATGGCAGCCCATGGATTTTTAATCGATCAGTTCTTCTGGGAAAAAACAAATTCGCGTAACGATGAATACGGTGGCGACATTGTCAAACGTGCACGCTTTGCTAGTGAGGTTATCGCAGCTTGCCGACGTGCTGTTGGACCAGAATTTCCAATCGTGTTGCGAATCTCACAATGGAAATATGATGCCTATACAGCAAAATTAGTTGAAACTCCAGAACAACTAAAACGTTTCTTAACGCCATTAGTTGATGCAGGCGTTGACATCTTTCATGCCTCTCTTCGTCGCTTTTGGGAACCAGCTTTTGAAGGATCTGACTTGAATCTTTCAGGATGGATAAAAAAACTGACAGGGAAACCAACAATTACAGTTGGATCTGTCGGTCTTGACGCTGATTTTTTGGATTTCTTTGCTACCGGGGAAGAGGCTAATGGCAAAGCCAACAAGATGGGCGATTTAATCGAGAGATTGGAACGTGAAGAATTCGATTTGGTCGCAGTCGGGCGCGCATTATTGGCTGACCCTGACTGGGTAAACAAAATCCGCGATGGACGAACAGAAGAATTACTTCCGTTTACGCGTGAGGCAATCGAAACATTGTATTAAACGGGAGTATGAAAAATAACGAAGAACCTATATCGATTTGAAATGCACCCCCTAGAATATATTAGATAAACCCTGGGTTTAACCAATGTATTCTAAGTGTTCATTTTTTTATGGCTATTCGCATGCATATTTTAGAAGGTTGGATATAAAAGATTCATTAAATATCTGGATATTCATGGCTTCCAAGGTGTCCCCCTCTTCTCATAAAAAGAACTTGACTTAAATGCCTATGCATTCTATTATTCAATTAATCAATTGAATAATGTCTTCTTGTTTTCGTTTAAAAGGAGGCATTTAATGAGAGAAACTTGTTGATTCAATCGTAGGATCTATGAAAAAGCGTAAGCAAGGAAAAAATTCTGAGTGTGATGAATAAAAGCTCAGAGTACACTAAAATTTCTAATGAATAGAGGGGTTTTTTATGAGTCATCAAGACAGTTTGTTTAAAAAATCGAATTTTAAACGTATTGGAGAATTTAACTCGGTTTCTCCAGAGATATTCAAGGCGTTTGTAGCCTTTGAAAAGTTAGCATTGGCTGAAGGTAAACTTACAGCAAAATACAAGGAACTAATTGCAATTGCTATAGCCCACACCACGGGATGCCCTTATTGCATTGAGGTTCATGTAAAACAAGCTAAGAAACATGGTGTTTCAAAAGAGGAAATGGCAGAAGCTATAATGGTTGCCACCGCGCTCAAGGCAGGTTCGGCGATGGCTCATGGCGTTAATGCTTTAAATGCGTATGATGGTACCGATGACGACGAGTTATACCGTGCATCTTATATTAATAGACTACGGGAGTTTACCCAATTAAGTGATTCGTTCAAATCCTTTGCTTCTTTTGATCAGCAAGCGTTGAAAGCCAGCATACTCAGTACCAAGGAAAAAGAATTGATTGCGGTTGCGGTTGCCCATACCACTGGGTGTCCATATTGCATTGATATTCATACGAAAGCAGCCAAAAAAGCCGGAGCAAACAAAGAAGAACTGGCTGAGTCGATTATGGTAGCTACTGCTTTAAAAGCTGGTTCCGCTCTTGCTCATGGAGTAAATGCACTGGTTGCATTTGACGAATAACTAAAACTGAGAAGGGGTAGAAACATGAAAATTGAAATCTGGTCTGACATTGCATGTCCATTCTGCTATATTGGTAAACAAAATCTGGAGCGAGCCTTAGATGGATTACCGCATAAAGATGAAATAAGTATTGAATACAAAAGCTTTGAGCTTGATCCGGGAGCTTCTTCGTATGATGGAACAAGTTTTCTAGAAAAATTAACCCCTAAATTTGGCGGAAGAGAACAGGCAAAAGAATTTCTTAGCCACTTAACTCAACAAGCCAAGAACGTGGGATTATCCTTTCAATTAGATAGTCTTAAACCCACCAATACACTGGATGCTCATCGTTTATTAAAATGGGCAAAAACGAATGGCAAAGAAACAACGTTGAATGAAAAATTACTTATTGCACATTTCACTGAATCAAGGGATGTAGGAGATTATGATACGCTGGCCGATATTGCAGAAACGGTTGGATTAAACAGAAAAGAAGTCCTCGAAGTATTAAAAAATAAGGATCTCTATAAAGATCAAGTACGAAAAGATCAAGATGAAGCTCGTAGAGTTGGGATTAGCGGGGTACCGTTCTTTATATTCAACCAAAAATATGCAGTTTCAGGGGCACAGCCGACAGAATCTTTTTCTCAAGTGTTGGAGAAAGTTTGGGAAGAAGAGCATCCGGTAGCTAAGTTTGAAATTCTTTCTGATGAAACCTCTAGTGAAGGACTATGTACTGATGAAGGGTGTGCGATCCCGCCTAAAAAGTCATAAAGGACAAGCCAGGATCCAATTAAATTGGTCTATGAAAAATATAAAATAGAGGAGTCCTAAATATGAGTAAAATGAACGGTGTAGATGTGAATATGCTCGGAAGCTTGGCAGAAAAATATAAGGAAAATCCCGAGGATGCGATTACAAGTTTTGCTTCTACAGTAAAATGGAAAGATGGGTTTTACTCGGAGGCCGAGGTTGGGGACTATAAGCCGGTACCCATTGATGAACCAGAGTGGCTATCCGGAACTGGAAAAGGGCCTAATCCCGTTGAGCTTTTGTTAAGTGCACTTGGCGCTTGTGTAGGTGTTGGATTCATTGCAACAGCTAGTGGTATGGGGATTAAAGTAAATTCGTTGGACGTTGATGTTACTGGCGAAATAGATCTGAACGTTTTCTTTGGCTTAAAAGAGGGGAATTCTGGCTTTGATGAAATAAACGTTCGTTTCAATGTGGACAGTGACGCAGATGAAGCGCAGGTTGAAAAGTTGATTGCAAAAGCCATAGAAATATCACCTGTGAGAAACACCATTGAAAGAAACGTTAAAGTGACTTCGATGTATACACTTCACAGTTAATACCATGTATACTTGATTGTTTTGCTAGAAAAGTAGACATTATGCGAGGAACACATAGCATAATGTCTACTTTTTTATAATTTTAGGATCAGGGTGCTTTCGTTTTCCCTTGTGGCTAAGGACATGTGTGCTCCCTTTTTTGCCAAACGCCCTACATACGTCAGTAGTTAATATTTTAAAACAGCCGACAGGCCGATGTACGAACTATTCTACAGTGGGAGTGAAGAAAATAGATTTGCTGCTCCAGCAGCCGACTTGATCTAAGTAGAATGAAGGCAAGCAGTAAAGATGGGATAGGTCGTCTACACATTTTGCTTCATTCCCTTCTTTCTGATCACGAACACGATGGAGAGAAGTACCGGAACCAGAAAAAACAAAATGATTCCCATGTATTCGACCGAACCGCTAAGGTTAAACACGTCCATCATACTAAGAGGAGTCATTGTGGAGATAAAGATAATCGGAAT
>NZ_WUDQ01000125.1:0-8739 GCF_009827695.1 Paenibacillus sp. OT2-17
CTACCTCACAAATCACTGGAAGCAAGTTAACGCAGTTGCCAATTAGCGGGGACACACCCATATGAGATTGCCCTGCGGTTGGAATACCTACCATTATTTGATTTTGGCCTGTCAGTCTGTGCAAGAAAAGCTGAAAAGCAGACAATAAAGTCACAAATAAGCTGTTGCCAAGCCGAATACTGACTGATTTCAGTTGCTTCACCAGAGGCGCATCCACCACAATGGTGTGCCGTGCTCCGCGCGAAGAAGGAGAACTGATGTTGCGTTGGATAGACGGCAAGTCAAGGGCGGGCAATGGCTTCGCAAGTACATCTGACCAAAAAGCAAGGGCAGCCGCTCCACCTGCCTCTAACTGGTTTTGCTGCCATGCTGCGAAATCTCGGAACGGAACAGGATCGGGAAGCGTGCAGTGTTCCCCCCGTACACAAGCGGAATAAAATCGTTCCAATTCATGGAAAAACACACCTATGGACCAGCCATCTGCAATCAGATGATGAAATGTAAATGCAGCGATGTGCTTCTCATTCGACGTTTTTAAAAGCTGGATACGGAATAAAGGTTCCCCCGCACTTATTGGGAATACGGTCTCCCTGTCCTTATCCATCCAAGCACGGATATCATGTTTCTGTTCCTCTACAGAAAGACTGCTGATATCATGTAGCGGAATGCTGACAGCCATTGCCGGGGCGATGATCTGCGTTTCTCCGTCCTCCCCCATAAAGGTGCGTAAGGCTTCGTGGCGTTTAACGATGCGATGGACAGCCTCATTAAATTCCTTAACATGTAGCGGACCCCGGAAACGCAGTAAAACAGTCTCATGAAGCGACTGCGATTCCTTTGAATCCGAGACTGAGGCGAACCATAATTGCTTCTGATCCGGAGTCAGCTTAATCGTCGATTCCTTAAGGTTTGCAGTTGCAGTTTCAGGAAAAAAAGCCTTATTTAGATCGTTTGCATGAGGGTGCAGATCCGGCAGAAACCCTCCTTTGCGCAGCTCATCAACGCTCTCTTTAATTGCCTGTACAATCCGCTCTATATCTTCCGAATTATGAGCCGTTGACAAAAAACAGTTCCGGCCTTCCCATATATAAATTCCTTTATCCAGCATGTGATAGAAGAATAGTTCCAAGTCACCTTTAAGGACGAAGCGGAACAAGGAACCGAAGTAAACGACCTTTATAGGTATCTGTTCCTCCGTAAAATAGCGATTCAGTTCTGCTGCGAGCGCCTTCGTACGACTATTCAGCTCGTTATGCAATTGCCCCCTGTCCTTCTCCAACTGCTCTAGTACGGCTAGGGAAGCTGCCATAGCTAGGGGGTGATGGCAAAAAGTTCCCGCTACAAACGTCCGCTGTTGCTCATGCGGTGGATAAGAGTCATCTCCGAAGTTCCACATTCCTCCATCAATTCCATCCATGAACGATGCTTTCCCTGCCACGATACCGATGGGAAGACCGCCGCCAATGATTTTACCGTAAGTTACAAGGTCGGCTTCAATGCCGTACCACGCCTGCGCACCCCCCGGCTGAATACGGAAGCCCGTAATTACCTCATCAAAGATGAACGCGGCCCCGGATTGCTCCGTAATCTGGCGTACTTCCTTCAGAAAAGCTGCGGGCTGGAAATCAGGGCGACGACTCTGCACTGGCTCTATGAGAACAGCAGCCAGTTCATGGGCATGGGAGCGGATATATTGGAGTGACTCGTCCGTTCCATAGCTGAGCACAACGACATCGTCCACCATGTGCTGTAGTACACCAGGTGCGAGAGGAGTGGAATGTTGTTCCCTGCCATCCGTTGTTCCGCCCAATGCCAATACTCCGTCAAAGGTACCGTGATAGGAACCAGAAAAAATCACCACTTTTTCCCGCCCGGTGGCAGCCCATGCTAACCGAAGGGCAACCATAATCGCCTCTGTCCCCGAGTTATATAGCGCAATTCGTTCCATGCCTGTCATTTGGCAAATTTTTTTGGCAATCTGCCCGGCCATATTGGACATCGGTCCAAGGCACATTCCGTTATGTATTTCCTTTTCTATCGATTCACGAATAAAGGATGGGTTGTGACCAAACAAATTGACCCCAAACCCCATCGTCAAATCAATATATTCATTACCATCCAGATCCCAAATTTTAGAACCCTCTGCACGCTGGGATATAATCTGATACACCATTTCCTTGTGAGCAAGCCTAAATCCGGCCACATTCCGGTTATTGGCGTATACAGACCTGTATTGCTGAGTATACTCTTTGGTCTTTCGTGTGCGCATCGTGTAATGTTCAATCAACTTTTGCAGATGCTTTTCCTGCCTAAGTGAAAGTGAATTATGGGCTTGTACATTTATTTTTTGATAGGGAACAAATGCTTTCGATTTTTTTCTGTCTGGCAAAACAGCTGACACGGAAGCCTGTACGGGGGAAACAGAAGTAACTGTGGCAGCTACCTCCTTCATCGCGGATGTCTGAGGTTCGACAGCAGTTTGTAGTGAAAGCGATTCAGGCATTGCCACTGGTGCAAGCCGAGATTGACACAGTATTTCCATCTGCTGCGACATGAGTTGAAGTTGCATTTCTAAAATTCGTTCTCTCCCCGCAAATACATCCTTATTTGATAGCTTGCTTTCTTGTGGTGCGGGACCTTCTATAGGGATAGTAGATTTTTGACTCCAGCCCGACAAAACGGAAGGTACCGAAGAAGTGATACTAGACGACACAGCCAGCTGATGCTCCTCCGAATTCTGGAACAATTCTTCAGAGGTCGAGGCTATCCTATCAGCAATATAGTTTGTCAGCAACTCCAGCGTAGTCAGTGATTCAAAAAACTCGTTCATCGGGATATCCAAGCCAAACGTACTTTTAATGCTGTGTCTAACCTGAGACAGAAGAATAGAGTCTAAACCAAGTTCTAAAAAATGTTTTTGCGACTCTAATTCGTCTGGACTGAGTTGGGATACACTTTCGATTATTTTTGACAGTTTATTAGTAATCGTAGATTTTTGGGGATTGGAAGCAGATTCCGTCGAAAAATACTCATTCACCATCTTTTCAGACTCCTTTACTATGGGGTATTCAAGGAATTAATTTTATCCTTTCCAACTGTGACGCTAGCCTAAAAGCACGATATAACCTAGCTAGGGATACAAGATAAAGTTCTCATAGGAAGGTAAATATGAACGGTCCACTGTATAAGGAACCATCCTTATACTAATAAAATATAATTATCCATCTGGTAAAACGAGGATCTAATTTGTTTTATTAAACCATTAATGGCTAAATTCTTTTATTCAACTTATTATGCAGGATATAGTTTTTTTCCAGTATTGATTCTTAAAAACTCAAGTCCTTTCTTTTACTCGATGACATGCGTCCTCATAAAGTTTAAAAGTTATGATACTCAAAGCTTAAATTAAAGACTCAATTTAAAAGTAAATGTTAGAATTCATCATCTAATTTATGACAATTTAATTCGATGAAGCTATACGCATTGTAAGAATTCACGATGACGAATAAAGTTATGTCTGCGCTAGTAAGCTTGAATACGGTTGCTCTGCCCTTTACGAGCAATTACAACCACTTGCAAAATATGACCTTTGTTGACACCTGTCGATTCAACGCAGCCTCACGGCTCAATTGAGATTTTCTTCATCTCCGACAGACTTTCTCATAACTGATACCCACACTACTAAAAATGCCAAGTCCTAAAAATAGAACCTGACATTTTATCAAATTTGGAGCGTAAAGACGCCGAAGGGCACTTTCTCAATTTTTCGGTAAAATCAATACTGGATTGGACAGTTCACTTAACGTCTCACATTAATATACGTTCGCGTATCAAGATGGAAGTCACTTCGTTTCTTGACATTAAGTGAACCAGGACTGCCTTTGATCCGGGGTTAGTGGGATGACCATTTTATCCACGTCCACTGTCGATACTTCTAAAAGGTCGGCTATAGACACACTTTGCTTACCTGGACCTGGGCCTTCCCCGTTCGGGGTCAGATCAGGCAAGAATCCCCCTTTACGCAGCTCATCTACACTGTCCTTGACAGCTTGTATGATCCGCGCAATATCTTCCTCTGTATGAGCGGTCGACAAGAAGCAGTTCCGCCCTTCCCAGATGTAAATACCCTTTTCCAGCATGTGATAGAAGAAAAGCTCCAGATCACCCTTGAGAACGAAGCGAAATAGTGAACCAAAGTGAACAATCTTCATGGGTATCTGCTCGTTGGTAAAGTAACTATTTAACTCTGCTGCCAACGTCGAAGTACGGCTGTTCAACTGATTTTGCAGCTGTTCGCCGTGGTTTTCCAAATAATCCAACACTGCTAGGGATGCCGCCATCGCCAGCGGATGATGACAGAACGTACCGGCTACAAAGGTTCGCCGATGCTCATTCTGAGGATAGGAATTATCTCCGAAGCTCCAGGTGCCTCCGTCAATCCCATCCATAAAGGCGGCTTTCCCTGCTACGATGCCGATTGGCATCCCGCCGCCAATAACTTTACCGTAGGTCACAAG
Organism: Paenibacillus sp. OT2-17; assembly: GCF_009827695.1. Classification (NCBI taxonomy): domain Bacteria; kingdom Bacillati; phylum Bacillota; class Bacilli; order Caryophanales; family Paenibacillaceae; genus Paenibacillus; species Paenibacillus sp. OT2-17. Next base: position 4,518 of record NZ_WUDQ01000125.1, read on the forward strand.
GTCAGCTTGTACCCCAAACCACGCTTGAGCGCCTCCCGGTTGAATTCGGAAGCCTGTAATCACTTCATCAAAAATAAAAGCTGTACCGGATTGCTCCGTGATTTGGCGAACCTCCTGCAAAAAGACCTTCGGCTGAAAATCGGGACGACGGCTTTGCACTGGTTCCACAAGCACAGCAGCCAGCCCATGCCCATATGTGCGTATATAATCCAGCGATTCGTCCGTTCCATAGTTAAGTACAACGATATCGTCCACCATGTGCTGCAAAATGCCAGGCGCAAGAGGTGTGGAATGCTCCTTATTGTTGCCAGCGCTACCCAACGCAAGCACCCCATCATACGTACCGTGATAGGAGCCGGCAAAAATGGCTACTTTGGCTCGCCCGGTGGCAGCACGCGCCAAACGGAGGGCAACCATAACCGCCTCGGTGCCGGAATTGTACAAAGCGATCCGTTCTACACCGGTCAGCTTGCAAATCTTCTCGGCGACTTGTCCTGCCATGTTGGACATAGGTCCGATACACATGCCGTTCTTTAGCTCTGCCTCAATTTTTTCACGAATAAAGGCTGGATTGTGTCCAAACAGATTAACACCAAAGCCCATGGTCAAATCTACATATTCATTCCCATCCAAATCCCAAATTTTGGACCCATCTGCACGTTGAGATACAATTTGATAGACCATTTCCTTCAAAATAGGCCGGAAGCCAGCTACATTACGGTTATTCGCGTAGACAGACCGATACTGCTGAGTGTACTGCTTGGTGCTTCGCGTCCGAGCAGTATAGCGCTCAATCAGCTCTTGCAGATGTTGTTCTTGTCGTTGTGAAAGCAATTCATGGGCTTTGACCTCCAGCTTTTTATAAGGCGTAAAGGGTTTTGCTTCATGGCCTGCCTTTTTCGGAACAGCTAGTACCGGTGGAACTGTCGCTAATGCAGTTGCGACCTCCTGTTTGGTTTCAAAGCTCTCTGCGCTTCCTCTATTTGCTGACGACAAATCCCTTTCTGGTTGAAATGATTGGGAAACGGATGTCGGAGGAGTTGGTTGAGTTCGGAGCACATCAAGCTGCTGTGACATCACGTGCAGCTGCTGCTGCAAAATCTGCTCGATACCAGCAGAAGTCGCTATAACTGATGTGCTTTGAAATGGGTCTTGCCCGGACGTGACTATTCCATGAGGCGATGTACCAATTGCGCTGGAATCCTGCCCTGTCCAGGTTGATACTGTAGTAGCATCTACTCGATTAAGGGGTATTTTCGGTTGGATTTCCACAGCACCAACTGCTGCCTCGTCAGAAACGGAAATACTTACCTGATCTGCGACGTAGCTAGTCAACAGTTCGAGCGTGGTCAGCGATTCAAAAAATTCATTCATCGGGACATCTAGGTCGAATGTATCCTTGATGCTGTGGCGGACCTGGGACAAATTAATGGAGTCCAGCCCTAGTTCTAGAAAATGTGTTTGCGGTTCCAGTTCCTCAAGACTAAGCTGTGACACATTACCGATCATTTTCGCTAGCTTTTGTTGAATGGAAGATTTATGCTGCTCAGTAAACGACGCTGAAGTCGAATACTCATTCCCCATATTTTCAGACTCCCTTACTATTGGTTTTTTATAAACGGGCGCAGTCTGCTCTGCTCGAACCTGTTCTGGAACATGAACCCAGCACCTTTTCCTTTCAAACGGATACGTAGGCAGAGAAACCCTTTTGTACGGGTGACCTGCGTATATCGTGTCCCAGTCTATCTGTGCCCCCTGTACGTACTTCACTGCTACTTGCTCCAGTGCTTGCAAAGTGTCCGAGCCTCCGACGGCTGTTTCTGTACCACCACTGCTATCTACTTTTCCAATGTATACACCTTCAATGGCCTTGCCCTGCTCATAAAGCTGAAGTAATTTCACTTTCAGAGCCTCCGCTCCTTCGGCTATCACAGCCACTCGGTATGTTAAGTGGCTTCTGCCCGTGTTAGCCGTATAGCAGACATCCTCCATCGGCAATTCTTCCTCACGTTCAAAGCGATCCACGTACCGTGCAATCAACTCACTTAAAGCTCCTTCAGTTCGCGCCGACAGTGTCAGCAGCAATGGCGATGATCCATTTTTTCGGTCGGTGGTTTCTTGGTCCGCACTCTTTTTCGCTATATATTCTTCCAGCACCACGTGACAGTTTGTTCCGCTGAAGCCAAAGGAACTCACCCCGCATCTTCTCGGGAATCCGTCTGTCTTCCATTCCCTCAGTCTAGTGTTGGCATACACCGGAGATTCTTCAAAATGGATGTTCCGGTTGGGTGTGCGAAAATGAACGAGCGGTGCAATCTGCTGATGTTTCATTGACAGCACGCATTTGATCAATCCCGCAATCCCAGCAGCTTCGTATAAATGCCCAATATTCGTTTTGACCGTGCTTATCGCCACAAACTGCTTGCGCTGTGTAAATCTGCGGAAAGCCTGGGTAATGCCCTTAATCTCAACGGGATCGCCCAGCTTGGTGCCGGTACCGTGAGCTTCAATATAACTCACTGTCTCAGGATCAATCCGTGCATCACGCCACGCCTGCGAAATGACTTCTGATTGAGCCAGCGCATTAGGCGCAGAAATTCCAATCGTACTGCCGTCCTGATTAATTGCACTTCCTTTAATCACACCCAGAATGTGATCTCCGTCTTTTTCCGCTTGGCGGAGCGGCTTTAAGAGAACGGCTCCAACGCCTTCGCCCCAGCCTGTGCCGTCCGACTGATCGTCGAATGCTCGTGCCCGGTCATCGGAGGATTCCATGCCAATGCCAGCTTTCAACGGCAGCAAAATGGTCTTCACTCCACCGGCCAAAGCCATCTCACAGTCTCCATTCAAAATCGACTTACACGCCAGATGTACCGCTACGAGTGACGAGGAGCATGCCGTATCAATGGTCAGTGCTGGGCCTTTTAAATCAAGCAAATACGCAATCCGACTGGAGATAACGGACGGAAGATTGCCTATGCCAAAGTTTGGAAGCGCTCCTGGCTCCACTTCGGACAACAATCGTTCATATTCAAAGCTGGTTTTGGAGAATCCAACATACACCCCCACCTTTTTCCCCGACAGCTGTTTTCCTCCATAGCCTGCATCCTCAATCGTGCTCCAAGCAGTTTGCAGAAATAAACGTTGATTCGGGTCCATCAGAGAAGCTTCACGTGGAGTCAGCTTGAAGAAGGTGTAGTCAAATTTATCCACTTCGTCCAGATAGCCACCTTCGGCGATTTGCATGTTTCGGCCTTCCATATTCATACGGGAAATAAAAGCTTCGGCATCCTTTTTTCTTTCATTGCTATATGGACTGATATGATCTGTACCGGAAGCTACATTCGCCCAAAACTGCTCCAGTGTATCCGCATGAGGAAACTTACCGGACATGCCAATGATAGCAATATCCAGGTCCTCTATCTCCTCTTTGGATTCCAATTGCGGTGCTGTGTTCACCTTATGACCTAAGCCCTGACTGGATATATATCCAGCTAGCTTGGCGATAGTCGGATAAGAGAAAAAGTCCGTTACCTCAATATGAATCCCGAGTTGTTCCTCTAATTGGTCCACGATCTGAACGAGTTGTAAGGATGTTACGCCGATATCAAAGTAGCTATCTTCCTTCCCAATTGACTGTACATTTAAAATAGCTTGGCAAATCCCAATCAGTTTTTGCTCGATCTCACCTTGAGGTACAGGGGCATCGTTCGCTTCCTGTATATTTCGAGCGGCCTCGGTTAGGGATGCCAAAACTACATCAAATTCTCCCTGCTCGTAGCTCTGAGCCAGCTTGTAGCGCTGAACCTTTCCACTAGTAGTTTTGGGAATACGGCGAATTGGAACTACATCTTGAATATGCCAGCCTCCCCGATAATTCAAATGGCTTTTCAGCCTTTGGACTGTTGGCAAAAATAACTCTATTTTTTTCGTGTGCATCACAAAAACAACAATACGATCCTGTCTAGTTTGTGCATCATGTACACCGCAGACAGCTACTTTCCCCAGATCCACCCCGTCCAGTTCCTCTGCAATCCTTTCGATATCATGCGGATAAATGTTCTGGCCGTTCACGAAAATAATATCCTTGGCTCTGCCTGTAATCACCAGTCGTCCGTTTCTCATAAAACCCAAATCTCCGGTAATGAGCCAGCCATCCTCTGTCTTGACCTTTGTGGTAGCCTCAGGATTGTTATAGTACCCGGCAGTCACATTTTTGCCG
>NZ_WUDQ01000126.1:0-8708 GCF_009827695.1 Paenibacillus sp. OT2-17
AACAGGAAGTGTGGGGAGTCATATTGTTGAACAACTAGTTGCAAAAGATATAGAAGTAAAGGCATTGTCAAGGAAGGAAAGCAACTTACCTAAAGGAGCACAAGTAGTTCTAGGGGATCTTGATATTCCCGAAACTATAAAAGCACATCTCCATACTATAGATAGCTTGTTTCTGATCACTCAGAGTGAACAATCGGACGAAAAATTTATAAAAAACAAAAGAATTATTCAGATGGCAAAACAAGCTAATGTTGCAAGAATTGTAGCCCTGTTAGATTTTGAAGGGAACCCAATTGAGGACGTTATTAAAAATAGCGGAATGGAATGGACTTTACTAAAGCCAGTGGAATTTATGAAAAATGCACTTTACAGTGGTTGGACAGAATCAATCCAAAAAGAAGGGATTATTCGTACGGCTTTCCCTGATAGTTTAAGCGCTAGAATTCATGAAGCTGATATCGCTGATGTCGCAGTAAAGGCACTGACAGAAGAAGGCCATGATAAGCTAACATATGATTTGACAGGACCAGAAGCATTGTCTCCAAGAAGTATGGTTAAACAAATTTCTGTAGTTATAGATAAATACATTGATCTTGTTGAAATTACAGAAGAACAAGTAAAACAAGATTGGAAAAGCAAAGGCTATGACAATGAATTTATTGAATACTTTATTATAGGGATTGGGAAAAACCCTCCTAAAGGAGCCTATACCGTTCTACCGACAGTAGAACAAGTTACAGGCAAGCCAGCCAGAACATTTACTCAATGGGTTAATGAAAACAAACATTATTTTGTATAACCCCTTATTTGCTTTTACTAATTACCTAACGGAAAACGTTAGCTGAACGAGGAATGGCAAAGAGTAAAACGATACAACATTAGACTGATGATCCAAGTAATAGAAACAGCGGCAGCCATGGACGGAAAAATAAAGTCCTAGATTACCGCTGTTTTATTGAACTCAGTAAAACCGCACCTGTAATTTCGTTAGCCAGATTTTTTCCATGTTCATAAGGGATAATCGGATCTTCAGTACCGTGAATCACCAGCCTTACCTCCATAAAGTACTTTCAGTTCCTCTTCCTTCATCGTAAAAGTATGTTTTTCTTCAGGAAACCGTTTATTCTTCACATCAGCAGTATAAGCTTGAATGGACTCCAATATAAACGGATTCAGCGAATGGTATTGTTTTACAAACTTAGGAACACGTTCAACACCATAGCCTAAAATATCATGATATACGAGAACCTGGGCATCCACATCCAATCCAGCACCAATTCCAATCACCGGAATCGAAAGGGCTTTGGTTACTTCTTCTGCAAGTTGTCTTGGAACACATTCCAAAAGAAGAGCAAATGCTCCAGCCGCTTCACATTTCTTAGCATCTTCCAGCAATTTTTTAGCGGCTAATGCATCTTTTCCCTGCACCTTATATCCGCCTAAAACTCCAACAGTTTGCGGAGTCAGTCCCAGGTGGGAGCAGACAGGAATTCCTGCTCTTGTCAGGGCGGCGATATGTTCGACGACTTCATCGGCACCTTCCAGCTTCACCGCATGGGCACCGGCATCTTGAACTAATTCCCCAGCATTGATTAATGTATCTCTAACAGACAAATGATAGGTTAAAAACGACATATCCGTAATGATAAATGTATCCTTCGCTCCTCGTTTAACAGCTTTCGTGTGGTGAATCATGTCTTCGATTGTAACTGGAATTGTTGAATCGTAACCCACAACAACCATTCCAAGCGAATCACCAACCAATACGACGTCAACGCCCCCTTGTTCTGCAAGCTTTGCAGAAGGATAGTCATAGGCTGTTAACATGACAATCTTTTCATTGTTTTGCTTCATCTTCAACAAATCTGTAGTTTGTTTCAACGTATTCCCTCCTCCTCAATTTAAATGTGACATATATTCAAATGCTGTTGTTCCATATACACTTTTAAAGTGTTTATTTAAATGGGTTAAATCAACAAAACCACATTCTGCTACTGCTGAATAAATATCTCTATTTTTTTCTATTAACTGCTTTGCACGTTCGATCTTGCAGTTAAGAAAGTATTGGTATGGTGAAATTCCAGTATGAGCATTGAATAATCGGATAAACTGAAATTTCGATAAATTAAGCTCTTTACATATCTCGTCAAGTTTAAGTACATGTTCTAAGTTGGTATGAATCATATCCTTCGCTATTCTTATTAAAACGTTCTCTTTCTTATTGTCTGTAGAAAGATTGGTTTGAAAAAGGCTATCCGTCAAGGATAAAAGTAATTCGCTACACAAAGCCTCATCTTTTTCGCTTAAGATAGCCTTAGAAAGACTTAATATTTTTTGTTCAAGGCTATAGTCATACACAATTGGCGTTGAAAACCGTACGATATCCTTGTGCTCAATAATCTCTAAAAGCAATTGTGGCTCAATATATAGCATGACATAATCAAGCCCCACCTTATTATGTGCCATTCCGTCATGCGCCTGTTCTGGATTAAAAAGCATCACACCATTTTGATAGGATAACTGTAAGCTGCCATCCAAGGTATACTCTTGAATTCCACGCAATGTTACGCCTATTGCATATTCCATGTGAGAGTGCTTCTTATACTTAAATTCAGAAAGACTTGCTGATAGCGCAGTAATACCTGCTGATTTCTTATAGATAAATTTGTCCAATTCAATCACCCCTAACAAGCTTACCTACATCCATATCATTATGGCCGCATAGGCTAAAAACAAGGCCATCATTATATTAACAGTCTTTTTATGCTTCTGTAAAAACTCCTTGAAGATTGCACCGAAAAGAACCCATGTCACAAATGCTAAAAAACCAATAAGCGTTATAGCGACAATACTTATCGTCACCGCAGGTATTGCGATATAGTGGGGCATAATAAAACTAGGAATTACAGTCATTGTAAATAGTACTACCTTTGGATTTAGAAACTGCATAAGAAAGCCTGACATAAAGGTAGCTGATTGGTTGACGGTTGGATTGGATGTATCCATTTTGTAAACTTGATAGGCGAGATAGAACATATAACAGCTTCCGATTATCTGCATAACAATTAAAATTTTCGGTATGATCGTTATAAGCATCGTATTTAATATAGCAGAAATAACAAGTAATAAACCAAAAGCTAGAGTTGCTCCATACGTATATTTCATTGCTTTTTTTGCCCCAAAATTATGGACTGTAGATAGTATAACGATATTAGTTGGACCTGGTGTAAAAGTGGCAATAAAACAGTAAATTAAAACAGATGTAATATTCATGAGGAAAACTCCTTTAACGTATTCTCATGAAATAATACATCTTAAGATAAATGGCATATAGTATATTATTGCAGGTATTGTACCCTTCGTAGTCCCCCTTCTTCTACGCTGTTTGCTATATCAAAATTTCCCTTATTCAAGAGTTGCATCGTCAGTTCCTTGTTGTCCGTAGCTGTCTTCAAAAATTACTTAGCCCGAATCCTCTACCGTTAAAGATGTTTTTAACCTTACCGACAACAAACATAATCATGGATTATTGTGGTATTATTTCGGATTATTGTTAATACTACGTATCTGAGGAGGGTGAAAATGAAGTTACATACCAAATTTTCAAGACAATTATGCCAGAATATCGATCTCATTTGTGACTTCATGGGAAACAGTTCGGATTTTATTGTTCGTGAGATCACGACTGGCCATAAACACGCCGCTCTTTTTTATTTGGATGGAATGACTGACATGCAAAAGGTACAGGACAACGTGATCCGTCCGTTGCATGATCGTGTTTCCTCTGACGAGATCACTTTACCGTTATTGAAAAACGCAATTTTGGACATTGGTGAAGCAAGCTTTACTCAAAACTTTGAAGATGCCTTGGAACAGATCCTCTCAGGTGGTCTTCTCCTACTACTGAACGATACGGATGAAGGATTGGTCATTTCTTTGCCTGGATGGGAAGAACGCAGCATTACGGACTCGAAGACGCAGCCTGTGGTCAGAGGTCCGCAAGAGTCGTTTACAGAAACTTTACGTACGAATACGACTATGGTTCGTCGAAGGGTGAAGGATACAAGAGTACGTCTAACTACCATAAAAGTTGGCGAAAAAACCAAGACCGATATATCGGTCATGTATTTACATGAGGTGGCTGACCTAAAAAAGGTGCAGGACATGATATCCAAGTTAAAGGACATGCATGTAGAAGGTGTGCTTGAAAGCGAATATTTGGAAGAATGTCTCCAAGAAGATAAACAACTCACGATATTTCCGCTCTTTTATAATTCTGATCGCCCAGACTCTATTGCAGCAGGAATTATGGAGGGGAAAATTGCGATATTTGTGGATGGATCTCCCTTCGCCATCCTTGCACCTGCGGTGTTTGTAGATTTCCTTCAATCCGCAGAAGATTATTATCAATCCTTTATTTACAGTAGTATCATTCGAATATTAAGGTATATTTGCCTGGCAATCTGTATGTTGGCTCCCTCCATTTATGTCGCATTAACGACATTCCATCAGGATATGATTCCAACAGTTTTGTTATTAAGCTTATCCGCGCAACGTGAAGGAGTTCCGTTTCCAGCATTTATTGAGGCGATGATCATGGAAGTGGTTTTTGAAATTCGGAGGGAGGCAGGTCTTCGTATGCCACGGACGGTCGGTCAAGCCGTTTCTATTGTTGGGTCAATAGTAATTGGCCAAGCAGCTGTAGAAGCAAACATCGTTTCGGCTGTTATGGTCATTGTTGTTGCAATAACTGCCATTTCGAGCTTTGTCATTCCCTCGTACACCTTTGCCATTCCTATCCGTATATTACGTTTCGCTTTCATAGGAATAGCCGCTATGTTTGGTGTGTACGGATTGACTGTTGGTATCCTCATGCTCTTTGTGCATCTGAATGGACTGCATTCATTCGGTGTACCGTATTTGAGCCCCTTTGCCAATTACAAATCGTCGGAGCAGAAGGACGCAATATTGCGTTTTCCATATAGAACTAAAAAAAAACATCGCAAAAACTAAAGGAGTAGACCATCATGAACTCGTACCGATCCACCATTTTGTTACTGTTAATGTGCACCTGGCTAATGGTGTTTCTTACGGGTTGCTGGAACAATAAGGAATTGAGCGCAATTTCCGTCGTGATGGCTATGGGTATTGATGCAGTGGATGACCAATATGAAGTCAGTCTACAAGTGGTTGACCCATCGCAAATGTCTCGGAATTCCCCCATGGAACGGACGCCAACGATCGTTTTTTCCAAACGCGCCGATACCATATTTGAAGCTATTCGAAAATTAACAACGGAATCCTCCCGAAAATTGTATATGTCCCACTTAAAATTTGTAATTTTCGATGAAAAAACAGCAAAAAAAGGAATCAAGGAGCCGCTGGACTTTCTATTCCGTGATCATGAAGTTCGGCCTGATTTCTATTTGGCGGTTGTCAGAGAAAACTCGGCAAAGGAGGCCGTTACTTTTGTAGCTCCAACCGAGATCTTGCCTGCAATGGATATGTATAAGGCATTAAGGCTTTCTGAAAAAGCCTGGGCTCCCACTTCCGCGGTCAATGTAAAAGATCTTTTGCAGAAATTTACGGAGGATGGCATTGAACCAGTCCTCACCGGTATTCGACTGACAAACCTAGAAAAAGGCCTAACTATTGATAATGTGACAAAGTCGCCCCAACATGTTAAATATTTTTTCACTGGAATTGGTGTTTTCAAGGGCGATCGACTTCTCAATTGGATGGATGATTCACAAAGTAAAGCCTTTACCTATATATCCAACCGTGTTTCCAGCACCGTAGCTTCCATCGATTGTCCGTATTCCAATGGAAAATTTGTTGTTGAAGTAATCCGTTCCAAAGTAAAAATGCGTCCAGAAATAATAGACCATGAGCCGCACATTTCTCTTATTGTGGATACAGAATCCAATGTCGGAACGGTCTCGTGCAATGCCAACCTTAAGAATGAAGAGACATTTAGAGATCTTCAAAAATCAGCTAAAGAGCATCTGGAACAGTCTTTGAAGGAAGGCATTCGAAATGCACAACACATCGGTTCCGATATATTCGGGTTTGGAGAAGCTTTCCACCGCAAGTTCCCGCGTGAATGGCATAGATGGAAAGAGGATTGGTCACAAAAATTCCAAACGCTTAAAGTGGATATTCAGCTCAATTATCGTTTGATCCGGTTCGGAGAAATCGCCAGTCCAATTGATATGGGAATACACAATCAGGAGTGAATACATATGCTTTATGTGATTCTCGTAAGTTCCATTTTAACATCGCTGTATGAGTTTAAAAAATTCAAGAAGAAACAATATGTGCGTGAAATTGTATTCAGCTCGGTATTGTTGACTATAGGCGTTATATTGATTATCCTACGGATCGCCAACATTGAATTGCCGACTCCACTGACGGGCATTCGAATCCTATTCCAACCAGTAAGCCGGTTACTTATAGAAATGTTATCTTAAGGGGGCATTGGAATGAATTCCAACTTGACCGTTAGACAAGCTATTATGTGGTTTACATTATATCAAATAGGAAGCGCATATCTGGTGCTCCCAGCGGCAATTACTGCTGCCGCTAAACAAGATGCCTGGCTCTCCATCCCAGTCTCCTTAGGTTTCCATCTGTTATTGATACCTTTATATGCCTCCATCGCTAGGCAAATACAGGGGAAATCTTTCGTAGAGCATCTCCGTTGCCTCTTCGGTCCCTTGGGCGGGACGATTAGCATCGTTTTCATTTTTTTCTTTCCCTTTCTTGTGTTCATCATGACGCTTCGAAATCTAGGCGACTTTATCACAATAGATATTATGCCGGAAACTCCCTCCGACGCGATATATTTCATCATGCTTATAGTCATTTATTTCGCCGTTCGATCAGGCCCTGCTGTAATTGGCCGTTGTGCGGAAATCCTGTTTTTTTTCCTTCTGGTTCTATATCTTTTGGTCAGGATTACCCTTCTTCCTGAGACCAACATAAATAATGTGCTCCCTATTTTTGAGTATGGTTTGAACCCTATCGTTCTCGCTTCGTTCAATTTGTTTGCCTTTCCCTACCTTGAAGCAATTCTGTATCTTTTTTTTGCACAGTACATTCCCGATCCAAAGAAGTGGAGAAAGACAGTGATTACATGTGCTTTGATTAGCGGCGGCATGTATTTTTTCATGGTTCTACAAATAATCGCCGTGATGAGTGAAGGTGTTGTATCTAATTTGACGTTTCCTACTTATTTTATTAGCCGAACAATCAGTAACGGGGAGTTTCTTCAACGGTTTGAAATTGTCGTTGCAGTGTTCTGGTTTGTTACCATTTTTTTCCGACTCGCATTGCTTTTATATGTTTCAGCGCAAGGGCTTGCAGATGCTTTTCGTCTTCGAAGCGCTAACTCTCTCTTAGTTCCTCTGATCCTAATCGCAATGGCAATGGTTCATTCTATTTGGCCAAATATGCAATTTTTAATCAAGTTTTTTTCAGTATGGCCTTTTTACGCCATGATTTTCGGTATCGTGTTTCCTATTGTGCTATGGCTGGTGGGTAAGGTAGGCGGCTCGTTGAAATTCCGTAAAAAGTATCACTAAAGTTGCATTGACCGTATGAACATACTGTCCAATTCCAGCCTCTCCACCACGTCCAAAGGACATGGAAGACGCCTATTGGGCTAGGGGACTTGCTCTTGTTGTAATCATTATTGCAATTTAGCAAGAAGTAACTCCAGTTCCTCCCTCTCAAGATGTCTCCATTGGCCCCGTTCCAGATGATCCAAGGTAATATTCATAATTCGAACACGTTCCAACTTTAGCACCCTGTACCCCAAAGCCTTGCACATCCTGCGAATTTGCAAGTTCAGACCTTGCGTCAAAATAATGCGGAACTCGTATTCGCTTGTACGATCAACTTTGCACGGTTTGGTAATGACGTTCAATATTTCAACGCCACGAGACATGGCTTGCATAAACTCGTTTGTAACAGGTTTGTCTACAGTCACTATATATTCCTTCTCATGACCATGCTCGGAACGCATCATTTGATTGACAATGCTTCCATCGTTGGTTAATAGAATGAGTCCCTCTGACGCTTTGTCCAGCCTGCCGATGGCAAAAATCCGCGAAGGATAGTTAACATAACTAATAATATTGCCAGCCACTTGCTCTGCTGCGGTACAAACAATGCCTATAGGCTTATTCAGAGCCAAATATACAGGTTCACTGGAATTAAGCGGAATAACTTCCCCATCAATTAGCACGATATCCTGTAGCTCTACTTCTGCGCCCGCTTCACAAACATTTCCATTAATCGTAATTCGTCCTGCTGCAATCAGCCTGTTGGTTTCCCGACGTGAGCAGAATCCTGTCTCACTGATGTACTTGTTAATTCTCACGATTCACCTGCTTCTGATTATAATATGCGAGTTTAAGTAAAATAATTAAAAAAACACCTGATTGTTCTTGCTTAATCAGATGTTCGCCGTTTACGACAACGTATACTTTCCCGGCTTATTTGCTACTGTTACCGCCGCTTTTATTCCTTGTTGGTTTGGCAGTGCCGCCTTTTGTGCCACCTGCCGCTTTGCTTCCCGGTGCGCTTGTAGAAGCACTTTTTGTCCTTACTGGCTTCGCAGTTTTGTTCCAGCGTGTCCAGCCCTTACTACCTGTACCTCTGCCGGTTCCGCCGCCCTTGCTTTTTCCACCCATATGATCACTCCA
>NZ_WUDQ01000127.1:0-8673 GCF_009827695.1 Paenibacillus sp. OT2-17
TTCGCACGGAGCCGAGTGTTCACCAGCTTTACGCTGAATAGCCGCCCACTGCTTACGCAGTTGATTTAAATCATTTTCAATCGCCTCTATACTCATGTCTTCCGAAACGGTACGGATTATGAGTCCTTCCTCACTTGTGCGTAGCTGCTCTCCCATTGCTTTCAAACGGGTACGTTCGCCCTCACGTTCGATCTTCTTGGATACGGCCACATAATCAGCACGGGGCATATATACGATCCAGCGACCCGGAAGTGAAAAATGAGTGGTGACCCTGGCTCCCTTGCTACCAACAGCCTCTTTTAATACCTGCACTACAATTTCCTGCCCCACCTTTAACACTTCTGAAATGGATGGCTTTACCTCCGGCTGCTTGTCCAAATGAGCATGAAGTACGTCATCTACATACAAAAAGGCATTCTTTCGCTGTCCAATGTCAACAAAGGCGGCTTGCATACCTGGTAGCACATTGACCACCCTCGCTTTGAAAAAAGAACCTAGAATTCCCCGTTTTCGCGGTAATTCAGCCGCATATTCAACCAATCGTCCCTCTTCCAACAGCGCCATTTGGGTCATCTGCTGCTGGCATTGTACAATCATTTGCTTCATGGTTTTTCAACCTCTCTGGATACAGCCTCTTCCTTAACTCATAAAACATTATTTGGGCTTGGGTTCTCCACCATCTGGCGGGCGTGTCGCAAAATAAGAGCGAATAAGACGTTGCTCCGGCAGTACGGCTACAATCCGTCCCTGTTCATTCATAACATAAACCATATGATACCGATCTCTTCTGAAAAGACGCAAAATAGGCTCCAAATGTTTCACTGGCAGGGATACAATAGGTAAGGCAATACTCCCCTTAGCTACTTCGCGGTAAAAAAGCTCGTCCCTCCCCAGCAAAAACCGTATAAAACGGTAAGGGATATTCCGATAATCCACAATATTAGAATAAAGCAAAAAAATCCCTACCGCCAGCAGATTTAAATGCATAGGTCCATTTTGCCTTAACAACGGTGAAATACCATACATACAAAATAGCAGACTCGTTACGATACTGGCTCTAAAAGTCCACACTAATGTGCGGTGATAAGAACAAGATAAGCTAATCAATGACTGTAATATTTTTCCACCATCAAGTGGTAAAATGGGCAGCAAATTAAACAGTGCAATAACTGCATTCCCCTGAATTATATAATTTACATAATCATACTCCAGCCCACTCACATTTCTGAACCACAAAAGGATGATGATCATGATTCCGTTTTGCAGGGGCCCCGCTAGCGCAATGACAATCTCCTTCCACGCATTGAGCTTCCCCTGATCCTCAATGACCGCCACTCCTCCAAAGGGTAACATCTGTATGGAAAGCACCCGCGCGCCCAACAACGAAGCAGCTGTCGCATGACCTAGCTCATGAATAAACACCAATGTAAATAAAGTTATGATCTCGATAAAATGTCCAGTTAATATAGAGGTCAGCATAACCAATACAAACAGTGGATGTAATGATAAGGTCACCCCTCGGACATTAATCAAGGGCTACCACTTCCGACGGGTCAATGTATTGATCCCCTCTCTGAACTGCCAAAAACAAAGTTGCCGCCTCGCTGCCACTGTGACTTGCTGGCAGTACACCGATCTCATCTCCCTCCTGAACCCAGTCGTTCACTTTTAAGGTAGAGCGGGAAAGCCTTCCGTAAGTTGCTGTGATACCGCCAGTGTGTCGAACTGTAACCGAAATCCCGCTTTTGGGATGATTTAATATGTCTAATACTCGTCCTGCATCTATACTTTTAACAGCGATTGCCCCGTTGTCGGTAACATTCGGCGTAATTTCTACTCCTTTAAGGCTCAGTACAAAAGGCTGTGTTATGTTGCCTTCGATCGGTGGAGATCCCTTTCGACTTGCGGCAACCTTGTGCGTTTCATGCTCCTCGCCAAAAATCGGCAAAAAGGAAGGAGCTCCGTCAAAATAAGTTTCATACCATTGTCCGACGGCTGCAAAATCCATATCCTTATTCAAGGCATCCGCAATAAACATTCTCAAATTCACTGCATAGGGAATATCCCAACGAAACATTCCCCATACCATTCCAAATAACACCGTTGCTATGACTGATCTTCGCCAAAAGGAAGTCCAAAAAGACGGACCACGATTCGTCCCAAAAGATTGCTGCCAGCGTTGCCGCTCATTTTTCCACTCAGTTTCTGGGTCTCTGGGCGAGTTGGCACTGACTATAGGCATCGACTTCATATCTTTATCCCCGTGCCTGTTCTGATATATGCCAGAGGGATATGTCTCCGCTTTGCTTCCCGCGATTAGCTGCTGTATACGTTCTTCTCTGCGCTGCTTGATTCCGGAATTTTTATTCATCCTGTTCAGCCCCCTCAGCGAGGTATGTTTGATACATCTTATGAGGACGGGCTTCAACTTATGTTGTCTGGTTCGGGAATACGCACCTAAAAATCAAAAAAAACCGGCGCTAGCGCACCGGTTATGTTTTGTATTTATGATATTTATGTAATGACCCTAAATTTTGAGAAACTGTATTATGGAAATTTAAAAAACAAACCAAAAACACTTAAATAAGATTACTACTTATTTAAGTGTCTAGTATTACAAATGAATACTACTACAGCTCCTACCTTAGAACCAATGGAAAATCACGTAGGAAGTGTGGAAGCAATTTACCAGTCATAACTTCCTGTTTTTGTCATCACGCTTTTCTTCTGGTCCAGCTGCATGAGGGGCACTGTATCGCCCAAAATCCGTCTCGCAATGTTACGGTAAGCAATCGCGGCCTGTGAATCTGGATTCATAACGGTAGGCTCCCCTGTATTAGCTGCTTTAATTACCATTTCATCATCCGGCACAATCCCAATAAGGTCTATGCTAAGCACTTGTAAAATCCCGTCAATATCCAGCATATCTCCGGATTTAACCATGCTATTGCGAATGCGGTTAACCACCAACTTGGGTGATATCACATGTGAGCTTTCCAGTAAACCAATTACCCGGTCTGCATCGCGTACGGCTGCATTTTCCGGAGTGGTCACAACAATGGCCTGATCCGCTCCGGCAATGGCATTTTTAAAGCCTTGTTCAATACCCGCAGGGCAGTCGATCAATATATATTCAAAATCCTTTTTAAGCTCCAAAATAATATCCTTAACCTGCTCCGGCGTAACAGCACTCTTGTCCTTGGTTTGAGCGGCTGGCAGCATATACAGCTCCTCAAAACGCTTGTCCTTAACCAGTGCCTGATTTAAACGGCAACGACCTTCCGCTACATCAACAAGGTCGTAAATAATCCGGTTTTCCAGACCCATCACAACGTCTAGATTACGCAAACCGATATCCGTATCCACCAAACATACCTTTTTGCCGAGCAGTGCAAGCGCTGTTCCTATATTGGCTGACGTCGTCGTTTTGCCGACGCCGCCTTTTCCTGAAGTGACGACGATAGCCTCTCCCATGTGCTACACCCCTTTGAACACGTTAAAATCGCGGCCCAGACGCACAATATTGCTCATTTTATCTATTTGCATAGCGCCATCCTTGAGATACGCAAATTCCATACCGGATTCACGTGTCTCCCATTCGTCTGGTGGACGGCTGATCATTTCGGAAATTCGCAGCTGTGTCGGTGCAAAATAGGAAGCCGCAATAATCGCTTCACTATTTCCCTCCATCCCTGCATGCGCCATGCCTCGCAAAGCGCCGAGGACATAAATATCACCAGTACATGTTATAATTCCACCCGGGTTTACATCTCCCAAAAAGAGTAGGTTCCCATTGTGATGAAGCACTTGACCAGAACGGATAATCCCTGTCACCGTGTGAATAGGGGGCTTTCCCTGCACTTCCACAGGCAATCCAGGTGATTCTACAGACCTGATGAGCAGATTCCCCTTCTGCTTCAAAATCTCCAGAATACTTTCCTTCTGTTCCTCTGTCACTTCTCGGCTTCCCAGCTTAATATCCACATGAATGATCGGGCCTGTTAAAATATTTTGATGACTGTGCTCCAGCTTAAAACGCAGCTCACCCAGCAAATCCTCAAACTCGCATTGATCGTCCAGCAGGAATACCAGGCCATCTTTGATGCCTTTAATCGTGACATGATTCGATTTCACCGCCATTAGCCTGTCCCTCCTATCTCAATCATTTCGTCCCCGGGACGTCAAATCCCTGCTAACCCGGACAAAATGTGTGTAAAAAGACCTAGACAGCCTCTTCCTTTTTCACACGGGTACCCAAACGCTGCAATTGCTTGCGAACTGGGACATAAATGATGAGGGCGAACAGAAAATGGATAAATAAATCAGGAATCATATACTGAGCAAGTGCCCAATTGAAAGTCTGATGATTCAGCTGGAACAGCTGATCAATAGCAAAAAGCATAGAATCCAGCAGGAAACTACCAATCAACACGGCTGCCATCATAATGGGCATCGGCGCACGTCGTGCTGTAAAAACAAGCCCCAATAAGTATGCAGACAACCCCATTGCAAAAGAGTAAGGCCCAATGATAAACCCGTAGAACACTACATCATGAATAAGTCCAAAAACAATACCTAGCACCAATGCTGTATGACGGCTGTAATACACAGACACAAACAAGATCACGACATATACAAAATTCGGAACCATTCTTGAATGCCAACTATCCGGAAGAAGCCACGGAAGAATCGTCCCTTCAGCTATAAACAGTACAAACAGCAGCAGTATTAGAACCTGACCGCGCATCTTCATTATTCCGGTACCTCAGGAGTATAAAGGATGAGCAGTTCTTTCCAATCCACAAAGCTGGCTGCCGGTTTAACAATCGCTGTTCGTGTTTTGCCAAATTCCCCAACCTGAATCTTCTCTACCGTTCCAATCATTAGGTTTTTGCGGAATTTCCCACCTGCACCAGATGTAATAATCTGATCGCCCTTTGCGATTGGGTCTTTTTCTTCAATGCGAGTCATTTGAAATCTGTTCGTACCCGGATCATAGCTTTCAATCATACCAAACGATTGATTTTCCTTGCCCAAGACTGTCGCTGCAATGGCATAAGAATTCGGATTTTTAGGATCCAATGTAGTCAACAACGTAACGGTGGACGTAAAATTCCCAGTACGACTAATGACTCCTACAAATCCTTCAAGCGAACTGACTTCCTGACCAACCTTCGCTCCGTCCTTCTCTCCAATATCAATCACAAGCGTTTTGGAATCATTGCTGACGCTGTTCACTTGAGCAACGCGATAATCATAATTATTTTTCGCCTTTTGCGTTTGGGTGAACTTCAGTTCATTCTGCAGTCTGGCATTTGTTTCAACATAATTATGGGTCTGAATCTGGTCACGAGTCAGCTTTGCTACAGCAATTTTTAACCGTTCATTTTCTTCGTAGATGCTGCGCATATTTCCGATATCTTCAAAGAAGCCCGCTATTGCTGAAGCGGGCCTGTAAAAGATACCTTGCACAAAGCCAATTGAATCTCTGGCGAACTTCTCGGGCCCGGTTAAGGAATTTCTCTGTCCAAGTGTAATCCCCATAAGGGCAATAAACAGAACGATTCCGATCAATAGAACAAATAGTCTTTTATTGCCAAACAGCTTAAACAGTTCCTACACCCCCGATTCAACGTTTGGAACGGACGGCAGAACTGCTGCGCGATTTGAACAAATGAATATTTTCCAGCGCTCTGCCTGTACCGATTGCCACACAATCCAGAGGATTTTCCGCTACGATCACCGGCATTCCGGTTTCACCTGCCAACAGCTTGTCCAGATTACGCAGAAGTGCTCCACCACCAGTAAGTACGATTCCTCTATCCATGATGTCCGCTGCCAACTCGGGAGGGCATTTTTCCAGTGTTACTTTGACCGCATCCACGATTGCATTGACTGTATCCGATAACGCTTCGCTAATTTCATCAGAAGTAATCGTAATCGTCTTCGGCAAACCTGTTACCAGATCACGTCCGCGGATTTCTGAGGTTTCCACTTGCTCTAATGGCATAGCTGAACCAACTTCCATTTTCAGTTGCTCTGAAGTCCGTTCACCAATCATCAGATTGTATTGGCGCTTCACGTATTGGATGATGGACTCGTCCATTTCATCGCCAGCCACACGCACGGAGCGGCTTGTTACAATCCCGCCCAGGGAAATGACTGCCACTTCGGTTGTACCTCCACCGATATCGACAACCATACTGCCTGTAGGCTCCCATACAGGAAGATCAGCGCCAATTGCTGCTGCAAACGGCTCCTCTATCGTATATGCCTCTCTTGCGCCTGCTTGCTTCGTCGCATCTTCAACAGCACGCTGCTCCACCGCAGTAATGCCTGAAGGCACACAAACCATCACGTTCGGATGGCGCGGAAACAAAGAGCGTTGTGCTTGCGCCTGACGGATAAAATATTTGATCATCGTTGCTGTCGTATCAAAATCAGCAATGACACCGTCCTTCATCGGACGAATCGCACGGATATTTCCCGGTGTGCGACCGATCATTTTTTTCGCAGATTCACCAACAGCCTCAATGGTTTTTGTATCTGTACGCAAAGCGACTACAGATGGTTCACGAACCACAATTCCTTTACCTCTTACGTATACAAGCGTGTTTGCCGTCCCCAAGTCTATTCCCAAATCTTTTGTAAAGCCACCCAGCATGATGTAATCTCCTTTTCTCTTCCCTGAAATCTGTTATCCATGTATAAACGGTTTATTCAGGCCGGATTATCCGGTCGTGTTTAAATGTTTGATTTAAATATTATATTATATTAGACCTTGTTCCTTCAAACTTACAAAGGTCCCGTCCCCGATCACAATATGATCAAGCACGTCGATACCCACGATGTTGCCCGCTTCCATCAGGCGGCGAGTCAACTGGACATCCTCCGGGCTTGGCTTCGGATCACCGCTCGGATGGTTATGAGCGCAAATGATTGAAGCACTGCTGCATTTGATTGCTGCCCGAAATACTTCACGAGGATGCACGATGGCAGAATTCAGGCTACCCATAGATAGTGTTTCCTGAGCAATGACATGATTTTTAGTGTTAAGGAACAAGCATACAAAATGCTCTTTCTGCAAATAACGAAGCTGCTCAAACAGCAGATCTGCCACATCCCGCGGGCAACTAATCACCGGGGTCTCCAAATGGCGAGACAATGCTAATCGACGCCCCAGTTCGATACCCGCTTTTAGCTGTATCGCTTTAGCATCCCCAATGCCCTTAATCTGGGTCAACTCGCTCAAGCTCATATCCACCAGTTGACGCAAATTTCCTGCCTGCTGCAAAATACGCTGCGCTAAATGCACCGAAGACTCATTTTGCGTTCCTGTACGCAGCAATATTGCCAGCAACTCCGCGTTGCTTAAGGCATCCGCCCCATATGTCATCATGCGCTCTCTTGGTCGTTCTTCATGGGGGAGGTCGCGAAGCATCAGTATTGGCGACTCCAGCATATGTTTATCCCCTTTATGGACGCAACACATTCACTCCAAAATCGGACAGCATGTCCGACAGCAAGGAAAGCGGCAATCCTACGACGTTAAAATAACAACCCTGAATAGATTCCACCAGCGTAGCACCCATGCCTTGAATGCCATACGCTCCTGCTTTATCAGACGGTTCACCAGTATTCACGTATGCCACAATTTGCTCTTGACTCAGAGGCTTCATTGTAACCTCCGTTTGGCGATGTCTGACAAGCATTTCGCCGGTTCCGGTATGTATGCAGGCTACCCCGGTGTACACACGGTGTGTTCTTCCCTGCAATGCAGTCAGCATGCGAACCGCGTCCGCATGGTCGGCAGGCTTGCCCAGTACCGAACCATCCAGCACGACAATGGTATCACTGCCAATCACCAGTCCGGCTTCCTTCGACTGAGTGGCGGTGTTCACGACCGCTTCGGCTTTGCGTGCCGCAAGGGTCTCCACGATTTGCTGAGGCGTCCAGCTCTCAGGCGTGCTCTCATCCGCATGACTCGGCACCACCTCAAAGGGGAGTCTCAAAAATGCGAGTAATTCCTTCCTTCTTGGTGAAGTCGATGCCAGAATAATGCGGGGCGTAATTTTCCCGTCCATAAGGGAAGCTCCTTTTCATCAGTTAGAGCCTGCGGTACAGCCAGAACGCGGCAATGATGCCGATCAGACTAAGCAGGCTCAATTCAAAATTTATCGTTATGTTGTAGCTGATAATATCCAGGTCCGCTCTCGGCGACCAAGATATCCTAGTGGGGTGGGTCAGAAAGGAAAGGAACTTGATCGATTGAAGGGCTTTGGCAATCCATGCACCCAAGAGCCAACCGAGCAACAAAAACAGTATAAGCATTCCTACATTTTTTTTCATCCTGATCTTCCCTCGCCATTTTTTGACACCTTCATTATTATACGGTGATTTGTACTGCAATACAAACAGAAATCCGGCATGGGGAACTATTTCCAGTTCCTTGCCGGAAAATATGGTTAGCTTATTGTTTTATGAATTGGATAAATTCCCTCTCACGCAAAACATATTCCATCATGGAGGATTGAATCTCCCAAATGTGTTCCTTGGCTGTGTTCTTGTTATATTCCCCAATTGCAGAGATCGCACTGTTCATCGCCTTTTCAAGTGAGGTTGCGGAGACAGCCGCTTCCTTCGAAAGCCCAGTGGGAAGTGCAGTGATATTTT
>NZ_WUDQ01000128.1:0-8665 GCF_009827695.1 Paenibacillus sp. OT2-17
CCATTGGTCAGGTCGGTGACTTCCTCCAGCTGTTTACGTTGCGCCGGGTCCCGTTCCCATCCATCTGGGTCACCGCATTTTTGCGTACCACTGGTTTGATTTTTGCATGCTTTGGTAGAGTACGTTGGCCAGTAGGCCCAGCCCGGTGCTACGGTTTTGAGATGCGGTGCCAATTGCTTGCCTTCTGTATTCAACCACTTGGCCACAGCCAGGTTTACCGCCTTGGAGCGATTAAATAATCCAGGTTCATTATCTACTTCATAATATTGAAGATAAGAACCGTATTTTTTTACATAATCGCGCAACTTTTGCTTGGCCGTCTCTGGTAGAGAACCATCTTTTTGCAGCTTAATATCACCTGTATATAAATACAAAGCAGACGATTGCATATTATACTGCTTTAACGTTTGATAGTAATCATCCACGTCTGTACAGGCCTTGCCCACATTACTGGCACAGGTGACCCTCATGACGTTGCCACTATAAGCAATGCCCAGCCACTTGAGAACGTATGGTAAATGCTTAACTGCACCCTGATCATAATAAAATTCTTTATTGTTCACATTTGTTCCGGTCAGTATATATTTACCGTGTACCGGTTCGGTCGCAGGTGAAGCTAACGTCTCCAAGCTCAAGTCATCCCAAGTCCACCACACATTTTTATCTTCTGCAGAGGAGCAGTATAGGCAGCGCGCTGTCTTTAGCTTGAGTACGTTAACACCGCTTTGCAATTGCTCTTTGGGTATATACAGCTCGTAGTTGTTTTTGAAATTATAAGTACTCCCAGTACCGGAAACCCCGGCAATCTGAATAATACCGGACAGCTGATGATTTGAAAATACAGCCATTTGCGGGACTGCTTTGCCCGCATCCAAAATCCGAACACGGAATATCATACCATTGGGAGGAATCTGATTCAGCTTATACTGGAGTGTCAGTTCAGGGTTCGTGGACGCATTCAAACCGGGAGGAATATCTCCACTGCTGAGCAATACCGGAACTGTTGTACTCTCTGCTTCCGACAATGCTGACAATGATCCTTTAGCAGACGATTCGGTAGAGGCAGCTGCTGTAGAAATATCGATATTATCCCTACCGACCACACCTTTGAATTCCGCTGAAGAGTCATCCCTCTGACCCAGCTTCCATACTGGACTGGCAGCCGCTACTTTATCCGTCTGCAATTCTGCGCTTCTTGAAGGCGTGTATATAAACCAAGCGATCATCGCTATAGCTACGACCGCTAGTAGTCCAGATAAAACTACTGAATACCTATGGGATAACCATTTTTTTATCATATGATCCACCCTCTCTCCTCAAATTTTTTGACCGGGAAAGAGTATCAATCAAGGAAGAAACAAAGCGTTTCCGGGAATCACCGCTTTCGCTTCATGCTGACTTTCCCACATTAGACGTGCCATCGCGTCGCCTTTTTCATCATAGTATTCCACTTTTAAATCTACCATTTTGCCTGCTTCCAAAGTAATACTACCTTTACGCTCTGTCCAGCTTTGTTTGAACCAGCTGTCAATAACCAACTTGCCGTCTACCCATACACGGATACCGTCATCGGATATCGTTGTGAACGTATAGGTCTCGCTATATTGCGGTTTGATTTTACCCGTCCAGCGAACCGAGAACTGATCGGCATTCACCTTTGGATCAGCTGCATTGGCACGCCAGTTGTAGTCCAGCTTGCTATCTGTACGGATCAAAGCAGGACTTCCGCTCAAATTCATATTGTTAAAATATTCGCCCTGCAGCCCGTTCACATATACCACATCAGGAACGGAAGGAGGAGTCGGAGCCGGGATAGGCTCACTTTGTCCCTCGTCCGGTAAGGTCGGTACGTCTGTCCCAGGTTGTTCGATTGCTGCCAGCCCATTTTTCACATCATCCCGCGTCAAACTCTTCGAATCATTCATATAATCCTGAATTTGATTTGTTGTGTTATTCTCAGTCAGCATCTTGCCCCAAGTCATGGAATATACCCATTTAGGTTGAGCCTGCAATACCTCAGAACTAGGCATCTCACCGTGCTCCCCAATGGCAATCGGCTTATTCCGTGCCAACCCGAGCAGACCTTCGTAATGACTTTGCTTAAAATCATTGTTGTAAATGTCTACTGCCAAAATGTCCACTTTGTCATCCCCCGGGTATTTCGGGGTATATGGGACGGTATACGAATTGGGAGCATTCGGACTCCATACCCACAGCAGATTGTTCAATTGATGTGTGTTTGTAAAACGGTCGTACATGATATTCCATAGCTGATTGAAATTATTTTTGTTTCCCCACCAGAACCAGTCACCATTCATTTCGTGGTAAGGTCTCCACAAAACCGGAACCCCTGCATCACGAAGCTGCTTTAACGATACAGCGACCTTATCCAGATCGGCAATGAGGAGGTTATACTGCGCAGTACCTGGAGTCACGTATTTGTTGAACTCTGCCTGACTTACTTTCGCCTGTACATTGGCCCAAGTCAGTGGCCTACCTGGTAGCGCTTCATGAAAAGTCATTGTCACAATACCACCGGATCTGTCCCAACGGATAGCACTATCGACGACATTTTTACGTTGTGCTGCTTCCGTAGCGTCAGATTGACCAGAGATAGCTCCCATCTCATAGCCGTGTACACCAACATATGCCTGACTGATTTTTTGGACCTTGTTACTTAATTCATCTGGACTTTCCAAATAATCATGCTGACCGGTGACTATTTTTTTCCCTGAGATGTTGAGTAAATAATTGTATAGTTCACGGGCCTGAGTAGAAGCGTCCGAATTAACAGGTTGTAATGAAGCGGCATTCGCCACCGACAGAGAATCTCCAAAACCGACGGGCAACAATGAAAAAAGCATAACAACGGGGAGTACATGACGTATCAGTCGATACAGAGGAATAAAATTGAATCTCACTTTCGCTCTTCCTTTCGGTAGCCAGGCTGCCATCCTTGTGGAAGGCCCTTTAGCTTTGCGTACCTGCCTTTCGACAGGGCTGCGTTTATCGTTGGAAGGAGTTTGGATTCCTTCTTACCCTAAGTATCGACTTTTTTTTACCAAAATTTAATAGGTCATGTTCATGAATTTACAGGTTTTCGCCCAATTTCGACAGTTTAGGCTATGAATTTTCATGAATTCGTCTTTTTTTCGTTTTTACGAAAATAATTAGGAGATAAATTGGTGACGGGAAATTTCATTCCAATCCATACAAAAGCGGACAATATCCTCTTCAACCAACTCAGAGCCAGTCTGCACCTCAATAAAATCCACATCGGTCACTGCCAAAATGCTATGCTTCGTCCCTTCAGGGATACGTACTACGTCACCAGCCTTCACTTTGTGCAGCTTCTCATTCAAAATAATTTCCGCTTCACCGCTAATAATGGTCCAGATTTCACTTCGTTTGAAATGAAGCTGGTAGCTGATATTTTTGCCTTTCCGTACGCGGATTCGTTTGGTCAATACCTCGTTACCCTCGTCATACTTGACATAATCCACAACCCGATACTGTCCCCAACGACGTTCTTCATACATTGGACGCTGATCATGAGCCTTGAGCACTTCCTTAATACGAGGACTTTCTGCCTTATTGGTCACAAGAATGCCATCCGGGCTAGCGGCTACGATCAGATCATTCGTTCCAATGATCGCCACAGGAATGTCTAACTCGTTAATAAGGCTCGTATTGACGCAATCCTCCGTTACTACACCTCTGCCCACTTGTTGATTAGACATTTCTTCTGTGAGTGTATTCCAGGTACCCAAATCCTTCCAAAAACCATCATACGGAAGAACTACGATGTCCTTTTCCTTCTCGACTACTTCATAGTCAAAGCTGATTTTTTCCAGAGATGCGTATTGCTTTTGCATTTCTTCATAATTAAGTGGCAACCCCTTGGATGCCAAGATATCCAGCAAATAACTTAATTTGAATGCAAAAACCCCGCAGTTCCATAGAGCATTGCGTTCAATCAGACGCTCCGCCTGCTCCCGGTCGGGTTTCTCTTGAAAATGGCTCACTTCACGGTAGCCTGTGCTACCTTGAGTGGCATCGTTTTTCGGAATAATGTAACCATATTTCTCTGAAGGATAGGAAGGGACAACTCCGATTAAAGCAAGCTTGCCTTCACTCTCCTGAAGCGTATGTTCCAGCTGGGCTACGGAAGCGAAGAAAGCATCCTCAACATAAGGATCTACAGGCAATATTGCTATAATTTCATCAGGTGAAACACCTGCAATGGAATATAGATAAGTCGCTGTCAGCGCAATCGCAGGAAAGGTGTCTCTGCGTTCCGGCTCAACAATGATGCGTGTATTCGGCCCGACCTGACTCTGGATCATTTCGACCTGTGCTCTCCCTGTCGCAATAAACGAGGATTCTGATAATCCGTTGTCTCCCAATTGTCTCCATACCCGCTGTACCATGGATTCAGAAATCCCCTCCGGGTTCTCCAGTACCTTCAAAAATTGTTTGGAACGGGAATCGTTGGACAAAGGCCATAATCTTTTACCGGAACCACCAGACAAAAGTACGAGCTTCATAACTCTCCACTTCCTCTCTATATTGGTTGGATGATCGTTCTGATGATGAGTTGACTACCCGCTACGGTATGAATTTAATCTTATGATCGCTGTTGGACCGGGATTCACTCGATTATATAAAATCGTATATAGGTTTGAATCCCACTAAGCTTATGCTTCCGATGCGAGCTTTCCTTTGGAAAGCTTTCAGGCGAACGCTCCGCTTCTCCAGATTCAAATCCATCCCTGCGCTACTCAAAAATGCATCATGCCGATCATACCGTTTATTGCAAAAGGCACGACCGGACATTATTAAGTCCGGTCAGCCTGTAAAATCTCACGTTTGGCGTTTACCTGCCTTGCTTCACAGGAGCGGCGCCGCGGTACAGCCGCATGGCGCTTTGATCGGAAGGAGCGGCATCAACCGCGCCGCTCCTTCTGATCTGCCCTTCTACTCCCCCCATAAGGTGGGAGTTTAAAAATTGTGACTCCACGGCGAAAAGCAGCGGAGCGGGCAGAATTGTTCTGGAGAAGCGTCAGCGTTTGCCTTTATCCCCGGATTTTAACCTTTGAATGTTTTATATAATCCAGAAAATCCGGGGGTAACAGCAATCGGAAGAACAATCTGCACGCGCAGCGCCTTCAGCGCCTCCAACACCGCCACAGTCACTTTTTAATCTGTCACTTTTAAACTTCCACTTTATCCCGATTCCACCCACTCATCCGCGGACGACCCACGGAGTAGTATTCCAGCCCGGAGCCTTGGATCTGTTCCTCACCGAATACGTTACGACCGTCAATGAGAACCGGTTTGTGCAGAATGGAGGCCAGTTGTACGAGATCAACTTTTTTGAACTCTTCCCAATCAGTCAACAGGCACACAGCGTCGCTACCTTCAGCGGCTTGCTGTGGGGATGAGCACCACATAATATTCGGGTGATCCACGCGCTCCTTGAATTTATCCATCGCAATGGGATCATACAGCTTGACAATAGCGCCTGCCTGAATGAGCGTTTCTACGATTTCCAGTGCTGGAGCTTCGCGGATGTCATCTGTATTGGGCTTGAAGGCGAGGCCCCAAATGCCAATGGACACACCGTTCAGTTGACCCAGCGATTCGCGCAGCTTGGATACAATCATAAAGCGCTGGTCGGTATTCACCTCGACCACCGATTTCAACAACTTAAATTCATAGTCTACATTACCTGCAATTTGGATAAGCGCATTTGTGTCTTTTGGAAAGCAAGAGCCACCATACCCGATCCCTGCTTGTAGGAAAGAGGAACCAATCCGTTTGTCCATACCCATACCGTCAGCCACACAGGTTACATCGGCGCCAACCTTTTCGCAAATATTAGCGATTTCGTTAATGAACGAAATTTTAGTTGCCAGAAACGCATTGGACGCGTATTTGATCATTTCAGCACTACGGATATCCGTCACATAGATTTTATCCGTGAAGACCTGATGCAGAGTGACCATGGTTTCACGCAATCCTGTATTGTCCAAACCAATAATGATGCGATCCGGATGAAGCGTATCATTGATGGCTGAGCCTTCTCTCAGGAACTCCGGCGCGGAGACGATATCGAAAGACAAACTCGTGTGACGAGCCAACACGTCCTTAATCTTTTCGTTCGTTCCGACAGGTACAGTACTCTTGGTCATAATAATCTTATACCCGTTCATGGCTTTCCCAACATCAGCGGCCGCCTGTTCAATGTACGACAAATTCGCCTCGCCGTTAGCCAGAGAAGGCGTACCTACCGCCAAAATTACGATATCCGAGCGGCGTACCGCATCGGCCAAATCCGAGGTGAACTCCAACCGGCCCGCTTCCAGATTCAACGCGATCAATTCCTCAATACCCGGTTCATAAATCGGAGATTCTGCCCGGTTCAACATGTCGATTTTGTGCTGCTCCAGATCGACACAAATCACCTCATTACCTTTTTGCGCAAAACATACACCCGAGACGAGCCCAACGTATCCAGTACCGATTACAGCCAGCTTCATTCCGTTCATCCTCCTTTTAGAAAGTTCACATAGGCTTGTTCTACATACTTTTTTAATTGATCCTTGAAGTTTTCTTCATCAAATTTGCGGGCATGGGTAATGATATCGTCCACATTCCATGCATGTTGCTCAACCTTTTCGACGGCCTCCAGCACATCCTCTACTTGATGCTTGCGGAAAAATACGCCGTTCACATGAGGAACAATCGTATCCAGCGCTCCCCCACCCTGAAAAGCGATGACAGGCCGTCCGGCCGCATTCGCCTCCAAAGGCGTAATACCGAAGTCCTCTTCACCCGGAAAAACGAGCGCTCGGCATTCTGCCATCAGCTTGTTAACCTCTTCATCCTCAAGCCTGCCGAGGAACTCAATATTCGGGGCAGCCATACCTTCGAGTCGTTTACGGTCTGGTCCTTCACCCACAATGCGCAGCTTGAGACCGTTACGTTTGAATGCTTCGATCGCGAGATCGATGCGCTTGTAGGACACCAATCGGGATACGATCAGGTAATAGTCACCGATGTTTGTAGCGCGTTTAAAACGGGATGTATTAATAGGTGGAAAAATCACATCCGAATCCCTTTGGTAATAGTGCAAAATTCTTCGTTTAACAACCGAAGAGTTGGCAACAAACTGGTCTACGTTGCGAGAAGTTTTGGCATCCCATGTTTTCAACCGGTTCATGTACAGCTTGAGCATGTTTTTGAGCAGGTTGGATTTGGACTGCCGGGCCATATATGTATCGTAATCCCAGGCAAACCGCATCGGTGTGTGACAATAACAAATGTGAAACGTATGTTTGGGTACCTGGATGCTTTTCATAAATGCACTGCTGGAGCTTAAAACAATGTCGAAATCCCTAAAATCAAAATCACGGATAGCAATGGGATACAGCGGCAGCACTCCTTTGAAGTTGTCCTTCACCCCTGGGACTTTTTGTAGCCAAGTGGCTCTAATATCCGCATCCTTCAAGTTACGCGACAGGCGGTCGTCGCTGAACACCGTTGTGAAGATAGGAGCCTCCGGATACATATCGTGGAATACCTCTACTACCCTTTCCGCTCCGCCCATTTGGATTAAGTAATCGTGTGCTATCGCTATTTTCATCTGAATCATCCTTTAACGCGAATGTCGGTCAGACTCCTGCCAACAAACCCTTATAGTAATGAACTATATCCTTAACTGTGTTCTCGATGACAAAATGCTTTTTGACCCGTTCCATCCCTCTCTCACCCATCTGCTGACGTTCTTGTGGATGCTCCAACATCCAGCGGATGGCTTCTTCCAGCTTAGCCGGATCACCCGGTTCAATAAGCAGCCCGGTTTCATGGGGTACCACCGTTTCCTTGGGTCCACCCTCATTGGAAGCAATCACTGGGAGACCCGCAGCCATGCCTTCAATAATGACCTGACCGAATGGTTCTGGTGTAATAGAGGTATGAATCAGCAAATCACAACGCTGCATCAGGCCTTGAATGTCATCGACGTGTCCCAACAGATTGACGTTAGCCAACCCGTATTCGCGCATCGTGGACTCTAATCGTTGCTTGTATTCCTCTTCTCCGAACAACGCATCTCCAGCCAGCCAGAATTTCACGCGCTGATCCGGTAAAAAGGAGCGTGCCGCTTCCAGTAAAATATGCTGTCCCTTCCATTCCGCCAATCTGCCGACCAATACGACGTTAAACGAGTCATCACCACGTGAATCCGCAGCCGTGTCACGTGCTGTAATTGCTTTGGCAAAAGCGGAATAAACGACAAGCGTCTTTTTGTCCGGGGGTAACTCCAACGCACTCAGCGTGGACTTGGAATTAGCAATCACTCCGTTGGGCAAAAAGCGGGACATCAGCCGAATCCCTTTGGCCACAATCGGCTTCAGATACGGCGGACCGATGTGGTCACGGATATGCCAGATCAAGGGCAGCTTCGCCGATTTGGCGGCTACTGTACCATACAGTGCAGACTTGAGCGAGTTCGTGTGAACGCACACGACCTTTTCCTCACGCAGCAAGGGCGCAAGTTTTCTACCGTAAGCCAGCAAACGAAAAGCTGCTGCAGGCGCACCTAGATTCACGGCATTCCGTCCCCGATTGCGAATCGCATCGTTCCATTGGACGATTCGAT
>NZ_WUDQ01000129.1:0-8568 GCF_009827695.1 Paenibacillus sp. OT2-17
AGAGTGTGCTTCAGGCAGAGGGTGTAACGGCCATGAATTCGGTGGGACAACCGTTTAATCCGGATTTCCATCAGGCTATTATGCAGGTGGAGAGCGAAGAGCATGAGGAAGGCATCGTCGTTGAAGAGGTACAAAAAGGATACATGCTGAAGGACAAGGTGCTTCGTCCAGCGATGGTAAAAGTGAGCATGTAGCTTTTTCAATATACATTAGAAATACATCATTTTGATTCAACCATTCTGGCCCGCGGGCCTCGTATATACAGAAGGAGGAATTGTCCGATGAGCAAAGTAATCGGCATTGACTTAGGTACAACCAACTCTTGTGTGGCTGTTATGGAGGGCGGCGAAGCGGTCGTTATTCCAAATCCGGAAGGCGCACGCACAACCCCTTCCGTTGTTGGTTTCAAAAAAGATGGAGAACGTACTGTAGGGGAAACGGCAAAACGCCAAGCAATTACGAACCCGGATCGTACAATTATGTCCATCAAGCGTCACATGGGTACAAACCATAAAGAAAGCATTGACGGCAAGGAATATTCCGCACAGGAAATTTCCGCTATGATTTTGCAAAAGCTGAAATCCGATGCTGAAGCTTACCTGGGACAAACGGTTACTCAAGCTGTTATTACTGTTCCAGCTTACTTCAATGACGGTCAACGTCAAGCAACCAAGGATGCAGGTAAAATTGCTGGTCTGGAAGTTCTGCGGATTGTCAACGAGCCAACAGCAGCTGCATTGGCATACGGTATGGAAAAATCCGAAGACCAAACGATCCTCGTGTATGACTTGGGTGGCGGTACATTTGACGTATCCATTCTGGAACTGGGCGACGGTTTCTTCGAAGTTAAAGCAACAAGCGGCGATAACAAGCTGGGTGGCGATGACTTTGACCAAGTGATTATTGATTACCTCGTAAATGAGTTCAAAAAAGATCAAGGCATCGACCTGAGCAAAGATAAAGCTGCTGTACAACGTCTGAAAGATGCAGCGGAAAAAGCGAAAAAAGAACTGTCCGGCGTACTGACAACGACGATTTCTTTGCCGTTTATCACAGTAGCTGATGGCGTTCCACAGCATTTGGAGTTGAACCTGACTCGTGCGAAATTTGAAGAATTGTCTGAAGGTCTGGTAGAACGTACATTGGGACCTACTCGTCAAGCAATGAAAGATGCAGGCATGAGTGCCAGCGACATCGACAAAATCGTTCTGGTCGGAGGTTCCACACGTATTCCGGCTGTACAAGAAGCAATCAAAAAGCTGACAGGTAAAGAGCCACACAAAGGCGTAAACCCTGATGAAGTGGTAGCTTTGGGCGCGGCAGTTCAAGCGGGTGTACTGACTGGTGATGTGAAAGACGTCGTTCTCCTTGACGTAACTCCACTGTCCCTCGGTATTGAAACCGCAGGTGGCGTGTTTACTAAAATGATTGATCGTAACACGACGATCCCTACGAGCAAATCGCAGGTATTCTCGACATATGCCGACAATCAGCCTAGCGTAGAAATTCACGTGTTGCAAGGTGAACGTGAAATGGCAGCAGGCAACAAAACACTGGGTCGTTTCCAATTGGGAGATATCCCTCCAGCACCACGTGGTGTACCACAAATCGAAGTTACCTTTGATCTGGATGCGAACGGTATCGTGAACGTATCCGCTACAGATAAAGGCACAGGCAAAAGCCAAAAAATTACGATCACATCTTCCAGCGGCTTGAGCGACGAGGAAGTAGAACGTATGATGAAGGATGCCGAGTTGCATGCGGAAGAAGATAAAAAACGCAAAGATTTGGTAGAAGCGAAAAATGCTGCGGATCAACTGATCTACTCTGTAGACAAAACGATTAAAGATCTGGGCGAAAAAGCGGATGCAGGCGAAGTCGAAAAAGCAAATGCAGCTAAAGAAAATCTGCAAAAAACGCTGGAAACCGACAACCTGGAAGACATCAAAAAAGCTACTGAAGAACTGACTGAAATCGTTCAGCAATTGTCTGTGAAGTTGTATGAGCAAGCTGCTCAAGAAGCACAGGCTCAACAAGCTCAAGACGGCGCAGCAGACAGCAAAGGCCGCGACAATGTAGTTGACGCGGACTATGAAGTTGTTGACGAAGACCAGAAGAAAGACTAAGCTACGGATCGGGCAGTGGTAGCTTTACGGTACACCGATGCGTTATGATATACTGAATAGTAATTGCAGCGTAGCTGCCTTGATAAATAACAATTAGCCGAAGGGTAACAGTTATTTCCAAGATAAATAAGCATATTACGGGTTGTACTGCCTTGAAATGATGGGAAGGTCAAAGCCGGGTCATCCCGTGCCTTTGGCTTTCCTTTTATATGTAGTGCAGACACGTTGTAGGCATGGGGGTGGAACATTGGCTGATAAGCGTGATTATTATGAGGTGCTGGGCGTCGCGAAGGGCGCTTCGGATGAAGAAGTCAAAAAGGCTTACCGTAAGCTTGCGCGTCAGTATCATCCGGACGTGAACAAGGCTGCGGACGCGGAAACTAAATTTAAAGAAGTGAAAGAAGCTTACGATGTTCTCAGCGATGGTCAGAAGCGGGCAAGATACGATCAGTATGGTCATGTAGACCCGAACCAGGGCATGGGAGGCGGCTTCGGTGGTGGCGCCGACTTCGGTGGCGGGTTTGGCGATATTTTTGATATGTTCTTTGGTGGCGGCGGCAATGGTCGACGTGATCCGAATGCACCGCAGCGTGGGAACGATCTTCAATATACGATGACGATTGAATTCAAGGAAGCGGTGTTCGGTAAAGAAACCGATATTCATATTGAACGTACGGAAACATGTGATACGTGTCACGGTACGGGAGCCAAAGCGGGTACTCAACCACAAACCTGCTCCGTCTGCCACGGCAGCGGACAGGAAGAAGTGGTGCAGAATACACCGTTTGGTCGCATGGTTAATCGACGCGCCTGCTCCAATTGCGGCGGTTCCGGTAAAATCATTAAAGAAAAATGTACGACTTGTAGCGGTTCGGGTCGGGTACGCAAGCAACGTAAAATTCATATCCGCATTCCAGCGGGTGTAGATGACGGCGCACAAATGCGTATTAACGGTGAAGGCGAAGGCGGTGTCAACGGAGGACCGGCAGGTGACTTGTACGTCGTGTTCCGTGTGAAATCGCACGACTTCTTTGAGCGTGAGGGAGACGATATCTACTGTGAAATTCCGCTGACGTTCTCACAGGCAGCATTGGGAGATGAAGTCGAGATCCCAACGTTGACCGAGAAAGTGAAGCTGAAAGTTCCAGCAGGTACGCAAACAGGTACTTACTTCCGTCTTAAAGGAAAAGGTGTGCCAAAACTGCGTGGCGTAGGTCAGGGTGACCAGCATATTAAGGTCGTTGTGGTAACGCCTAGTAAGCTGAGTGAAGAACAAAAGGATTTGCTGCGTCAATTCTCTTCGCTTAGCGGAGAGCAGACACATGAGAATGAGCAGTCTTTTTTTGACCGTGTGAAGCGCGCCTTCCGAGGCGACTAAGCCCAATTAGGAATCGCGGAGCTTCAACCATGAATCAAAGGAAACTATTCCGCAATTGCGGGATAGTTCCTTTTTTTATATTCACGTAAACACATACATAACCATTTTTGTATAGGCATGTTGAACTGTTGAGATTTAATATCAAGTAGAAAGGGGTGAGTTCCATCGGAAATGTACAGCTCAAGCTACGTCGGGGTAAACCGCTATTAAAGCTCAGAGGCCTAATTACACTGCTAGTATGTCTAGTTATGGCACTTGTGCTTCTGCCTGTAACCCTGTTATTTGCTGAGAGAGTGGAACATGAAACTGAGAAGGGACTGGAAGAAAAGGCAATGTCCATCGCGCGTACACTCGCCCATACGCCGCTTATTGTCGAGCAATTGCAAGGGACGGGTTCGTCTCCTTCCATGCAGGAGTATGTGAAGAGGGTTTCAGCAGCAAATCACATCCAGTTTATCGTGGCTATGGATATGAAGGGAATTCGTAAAACGCACCCGGATGCTAGGATGATCGGCAAAGCTTTTGTCGGCGGAGACGAGTATACTGCACTTCATGGCCATGAGAGCGTGTCTGTTGCGAAGGGAACATTGGGCTTGTCCATGCGAGCCTTTTCCCCCGTGTTCAGTTTAACGGGGAAACAGGTAGGGGCGATTGTTGTTGGTATATCCATGCAAGATGTACAGATGGCTCAGGAAGGCAACAACCGTCTTATTGCTATCGCCATTGGCACTGGAATGTTGATTGGCACTGGAGGTGCGGTTGTGCTGGCTCGTAAAATCAAAAATATGCTAGTCGGACTGGAGCCGCCGGAAATCGCACGCTTGCTGGAGGAACGCAGCGCTATGTTGCAATCCATCAAGGAAGGGGTTATTGCGGTAGATGAATTCGGTCGCGTCATGCTGATGAATGCAGAAGCGATACGTCTGCTTAGGCAAGCGGGGATTGAAGATTTCTCATTCTCCGGACAGGAGATTACCGTTTATTTATCCGCTTTTCGATTGCAAGAGGTCTTGGAAGCGAGTACTCCACGGATGGATGAGGAAATGGAACTGGGTGGAATAACCTTGCTGACCACCAGTGTTCCGATACGGGTCAAAGGGGAAATTGTGGGAGCAATTGTAACCTTTCGGGATAAAACGGAGATGAACCAGCTTGCGGAACGTTTGACAGGAGTGTCCCTGTACACGGAAGCACTACGTGCGCAGGCTCATGAATTTATGAACAAGCTGCATGTCATTATGGGGATGGTACACTTGCGAATGTACGATAAACTGGAGCATTACATTATGGATGCCGTCGAGCATCATCAAGTGGAAATTGGCTCCATCACCCGGCAGATCAGGGACCCAGTTATGGCAGGGTTTGTGTTGGGGAAATTAAGCCGGGCCAGAGAAGTAGGGGTGATTTTTGAACTGACTCCAGGTAGTTACTTGCCCGAATCCAGTCAAACTCAGACGACGCATGAACTGATTACTATTCTTGGCAATCTGTTTGATAATGCGGTGGAGGCGATGGAATCTTTGGAGCACAAACGGATTACCCTTTCACTTTATTATGAGGAAAGCCAGAAGAACGGCTATCTGACCTGTATCATGTGCGATAATGGTCCGGGTATACCGGAAGGTCTTGTGAAGGCTATATTTGAAAAAGGTTTTTCGACCAAGGGAGAGTCACGAGGGATGGGTCTTTATCTGGTGACGCAAAGTGTGAAAAGATTACAGGGAAGCATAAAGTTGATCCCAGCCGAGCAAGGGTGCTGTTTTCAGATTACGATTCCATACATTATAGCGGGGAATGATGAACATGATTAATGTCCTGATTGTAGAAGATGATCCGATGGTTGCGGAATTTAACCGCAAATATATGGAGCAGGTAGAAGGTTTTCGATGTGGGGGTTGGGCTTCTTCTGTGGAAGAGGCTAAGAAATATATAGCTGAACAAGCCATTGATTTGATATTGCTAGATGTGTATATGCAGGAAAGCAATGGCCTCGATTTACTGTCATTCATACGGGAGACAGGTGTAAATATAGATGTCATTGTCATCTCGGCTGCAAGTGACATGAACAGTGTCAAAAAAGCGATGAACTTCGGTGCGGTGGATTACTTGATTAAGCCGTTCCACTTTAACCGTTTTTTGGAGGCCCTCACGGGGTACCGAGAGCACATTAGCATCGTGCGTGAGCGCAGCCTACTTTCGCAGGAAGAACTGGACCGACTGATTTATCATAAAAGCTTGACTAAAGACTTGGCACGGTTGCCCAAAGGCATAACTAAATCCACGCTGTCTATGATATGGAATTGTATCCAGCGGCATAATAAGGTGCTATTTTCCACCGAGGATATTGCGGAAAGTGCAGGGATATCCAGGGTGTCTATGCGCAAGTACCTGGCTTTTATGACAGAGATTGAGGCTCTTTCCATGGAAACCATATACGGTACCATAGGGCGTCCTGTTTACCAATACCGAATATTGCCACAGGCAGAAGGCATCATGAATAGTTTTATTTAAATCTTCTTTCTGATTACTTTAATTACAAAAGTGAATGATTAGTTTTAAAACCAAATAAAGCGTTTTCCAAGGTGTAGAATGGAAACATGATCATCATTCTTCACTTTATGGAGGGAGATTTATGGAAAATGCTACGAATCAGCCTGTCATTCAAAAGGGGCAAAGATGGAGTAAAAATTTTGTAGATGGCATCAGAATGCTGGGTAGGGTAAAGGTGGGGGTTATTCCTCTTCCACTCTATGCCGTGATCGCGCTAATTGTTTATGCAGCTGCAATTACTGAAAGACTTCCGAACGATCTGTTGGGCGGGTTTGCCGTCATCATGATTTTAGGTATACTTCTCAGTGATCTAGGGGCCAAACTTCCGTTGCTTAAGCATATTGGCGGGCCGGCCATTTTATCTCTTATGGTTCCATCGTTAATGGTATTTTGGAATATGTTCAGTCCATCTGCGATGGGTGCTGTACACACGCTTATGAAAACCTCGAATTTTCTTTACTTCTACATCGCATGTCTAGTAACGGGAAGTATTCTTGGCATGGATCGGAAAATGCTGATGAACGGAATTGTCAAAATTTTTGCCCCCATTATTATAGGATCTATTGCAGCTGTTGCCGTGGGGATGGTGGTGGGGATGGCTTTTGGCTATAGCGCCTATCATACATTTTTTTTCATCATCATTCCGATTATCTCCGGTGGGATTGGGGAAGGCATTTTACCGTTGTCCATTTCGTATGGATTGGTGCTGGGCAAGGA
Source organism: Paenibacillus sp. OT2-17 (assembly GCF_009827695.1). Classification (NCBI taxonomy): domain Bacteria; kingdom Bacillati; phylum Bacillota; class Bacilli; order Caryophanales; family Paenibacillaceae; genus Paenibacillus; species Paenibacillus sp. OT2-17. The sequence goes on from NZ_WUDQ01000129.1 coordinate 6,772, forward strand.
TTCCGCAGTATTCGTATCCCAGTTTATCCCGGCTGCAATTATCGGGAACATTGTTGCAATCATAGGTGCGGGTGTTCTGAAGAGATTAGCAGAGAAAAATCCAAAAACTTCAGGTAACGGTAGGTTATTAAAACTAGAGAAAGATGCAGACAAGTTAGCTCCGGCAAGTTTGGAGCAATCGATTTCTTTTCCATTGATGGGAGGAGGCCTGCTGTTAGCTTGCACTTTCTTTATTGTGGGTAAGTTGCTGGAGCCGTATCTCCATATTCCAGGTCCGATCCTCATGATTCTGGCGGCGGCATTAATTAAGTGTATTCAGATCATGCCGAACACATTGGAGCAGGGAGCTTTTCACTTGTACAAATGTATAACGGCAAGTCTGACGTGGCCCTTGATGGTGGGATTGGGAATTTTGTATGTACCTTTGGATAGTGTAGTTGGGATTTTAACGGTTCCTTATGCCATCACCTGCGCATCTGTTGTAGTTGCATTGATTGTTACCGGATACTTCACAGGAAAATGGATTCACATGTATCCCGTAGAAGCTGCTTTGGTGACTAGCTGTCGTGGTGGATTAGGGGGCACGGGAGATGTAGCCATTCTGTCTGCGTCCAATCGGATGGAACTGATGCCTTTTGCGCAAATTGCAACACGTATTGGAGGGGCAGGCACGGTCATTTTAGCAACTTTGTTACTCCAATTATGGAGCTGATGAGTTTTATACACAGGACTGAGATTCATATCCAAATAGAGACATGGAAGGACGGAGAAAAATATGAGCAGTTTAATAGATGAAATTAGAGAATTACACGCAGGTGGCAAAATGGAGACCTTACCAAAGAAGCCAATTGAAACGATGGAGGGGCTGTCCAAAGTTTATACGCCGGGTGTAGCTGAAATCTGTATGGAAATCGCCAATGACCCAGCCAAAGCGTATCAATTAACGATCAAAAAGAATACAGTAGCAGTCGTATCAGACGGAACTGCGGTACTTGGATTAGGAGATATCGGACCGGAGGCGGCTATGCCTGTGATGGAGGGTAAAGCAGTGTTGTTCAAACAATTTGCAGGTGTTGACGCCTTCCCAATCTGTCTCAACACGAAGGACGCTGATGAAATTGTTCAAATTGTCAAAATGATTGCTCCTGCCTTTGGCGGTATTAATTTGGAAGATATATCTTCGCCACGCTGTTTTGAAATCGAGAGACGGTTGAAGCAGGAACTGGACATTCCAGTATTTCATGATGATCAGCATGGTACGGCAGTCGTTGTATTAGCGGGTCTGGTCAATGCATTAAAGGTATGTGGCAAAAAAATGGAGGATGTCAAAGTTGTATTTGCAGGGATCGGTGCGGCGGGTATGGCCTGCTCCCGTATGCTGCTTAAGGCAGGTGTACGCAATCTGATTGGCGTTGATCGACAGGGAGCTATTCATCGTGACGTGGAGTACAGTAACCCGCATTGGACAGAGTATGCGAACATGACTAATCCGCACAATTTAAGTGGAAGTTTATCCGATGTGATTGTGGGAGCTGATGTATTCATCGGTGTGTCAGGCCCGAATATACTGACTGTGGAGGATATACAGAGCATGGCAACTGATCCTATTGTGTTCGCCATGGCGAATCCGAAGCCGGAAATTGATCCGGCTGTAGCCGCACCTCATGTACGTGTGCTTGCTACTGGCCGCTCCGATTTTCCAAATCAAATTAACAATGTGCTATGCTTCCCGGGAATTTTCCGGGGTGCTCTAGATTGCCATGCTACGACGATTAATGAGGAAATGAAACTAGCTGC